>NZ_JBHVAK010000098.1:0-14930 GCF_042667085.1 Nocardia sp. NPDC057353 | reverse complement strand
CCCGGCCCCCGTGCGGGGGCCCGGCCGATCCGGGAGCGGGGGCGGGTCAGCCCTGCAGCAGTGCCTCGATCTCCAGGGTCAGGGTGATCTTGTCGCCGATGACGGCGCCGCCGTCGGGCAGCGGCATATCGATGTCGAGGCCGAAATCGCGGCGGCTGACGACCGTCTGTGCCTCGAACCCGGCTACCGGGCCGTTGCCCATGCCCGGATTGACGCCGAGGAATTCCACCTTCAGGGTCACCGGCTTGGTGACGCCGCGCAGCGAGAATTCCCCGTCGACCACGAAATCGTCGCCCTGCGGCCGGAAGCCGGTGGCGGTGAACGTGGCCAGCGGGAACTCCTCCGCGGAGAAGAAGTCGGCGGTGCGCAGGTGCGCGTCGCGCTGCGGGTTGTCGGTGGTCACCGAGTCCACCCGGATCTCGGCGTGCGCGGTGGCGGTGCCGTCCTCGGCGATCTCCAGGGCGCCGGAGAAATCGGTGAAGCGGCCGCGCACCTTGCTGACCATGAGGTGGCGTACGGCGAAGCCGACGGTGGAGTGCACCGGGTCGATGGCCCAGGTGCCCGCGGTGAGGCCGAGGTCGGCGAGAGACTTGGTCATGGGTTACTCCTTGGCGTGCTGGATGGATGGGTCAAGTGGGGATGACGTGGTCAGGCGGTCACCGCGCGGGCGGCGCGCAGCGCGGTGTGGGTCGGCGCGTCCGGGACGTGCGCGGGCTTCAGCGCCGCGAACTCGCGGCGCAGGACCGGCACGACCTCTTCACCGAGCAGGTCGAGCTGCTCCAGGACGGTCTTCAGCGGCAGTCCGGCGTGGTCCATGAGGAAGAGCTGGCGCTGGTAGTCGCCGAAGGACTCGCGGAAGCTCAGCGTCTTCTCGATCACCTGCTGCGGGCTGCCGACGGTGAGCGGCGTCTGCTCGGTGAAGTCCTCCAGGGAGGGGCCGTGGCCGTAGACCGGCGCGTTGTCGAAGTACGGCCGGAACTCGCGCACCGCGTCCTGCGAGTTGCGGCGCATGAACACCTGCCCGCCCAGCCCGACGATCGCCTGGTCGGCGGCGCCGTGGCCGTAGTGCTCGTAGCGCTCCCGGTACAGCGCGATCAGCCGCTGGAAGTGGCCGCGCGGCCAGAAGATGTTGTTGGCGAAGAAGCCGTCGCCGTAGTAGGCGGCCTGCTCGGCGATCTCCGGGCTGCGAATGGAGCCGTGCCAGACGAAGGGCGGCACGCCGTCCAGCGGCCGCGGGGTCGCGGTGAAGGACTGCAGCGGGGTGCGGAAGCGCCCCTCCCAGTCGACCACGTCCTCGCGCCAGAGCCGGTGCAGCAGCGCGTAGTTCTCGATGGCGAGCGGGATCCCGGTTCTGATGTCCTGCCCGAACCACGGGTACACCGGGCCGGTGTTGCCGCGGCCGAGCATGAGGTCGACCCGCCCGTCGGCCAGGTGCTGCAGCATCGCGAAGTCCTCCGCGATCTTCACCGGGTCGTTGGTGGTGATCAGCGTGGTCGCGGTGGAGAGCTGGATGCGCTCGGTGCGGCCCGCGATGTAGCCGAGCAGGGTGGTCGGCGAGGACGGGACGAAGGGCGGGTTGTGGTGCTCACCGGTCGCGAAGACGTCGAGCCCGACCTCCTCGGCCTTCTCGGCGATGGCGACCATCGCCTTGATCCGCTCGGCCTCGTTCGGCGTGCGGCCGGTGGTGGGGTCGGTGGTCACGTCGCCGACGGTGAAGATTCCGAACTGCACGAGACCCTCCTCGCATTGGTTGATGTGGCAACCAGTTGAACACGGGAAGGGTCGCGCGGTATTCCAGGGTGACCGGGCTCACAGCCAGACGAAGCAGAAGGTGTGCCCGACGGGGTCGCGGTAGACCCGGAAGCGCTCGGCGTCGTGCGGCTCGATCAGCACCGCGCCGAGCGCGAGCGCGCCGCGCTCCGCGGCCTCGATCTCCTCGACCAGCAGGTCGAGGTGCAGCTGCTGGGAGGCCTTCGGGTCGGGGAAGACCGGCGGGGTGTACTCAGGGGCGCGCTGGAAGGCGATCCGCTGCCCGCCCGGCTCGACCAGCACTTGCCAGCTCGGGTCGTCGTCGTCCTCGTCCAGGAGCTCGCCGCCGAGCAACTCGGCGTAGAACCGGGCCAGGGCTGCCGGTTCCGGACAATCCAGGACGACCGTGCGCAGCCTCGCCACCGGGCCATCGTGCATCGGGGGTTCCTCTCTCGCGGTCTTTCGCGGCCTCGATCCCGCCTACCCGGGGTCGCGCGCGGCGAAACGGAACGGCGGCAGCCGGATACCATCCGCGCATGGCAAAGCTGAAGGTCTCCGCCGATGTGCCGCTCACCCCGGAGCAGGCGTGGTCGCACGCCTCCGACCTGTCCGAGCTCGGCACCTGGCTCACCATGCACGAGGCGTGGCGCGGCGAGGTGCCCGAGCAGCTGACCGCCGGTACCACGCTGGTCGGGGTGGTTCAGGTGAAGGGGATGCGCAACCGGGTCACCTGGACCGTCACCGAGGCCGAGCCGCCGCGCACGCTGGCACTGCGGGGCGCGGGCAAGGGCGGCACCAAGGTGGGGCTGCGCATCAGCGTCACGCCGAAGGGCAGCGGCTCGGCGGTCGGGATCGATGTCGAGCTGGGCGGGGCGCCGCTCTTCGGGCCGATCGGCTCCGGGGTCGCCCGCGCGGTCAAGGGCGATTTCGAGCGCTCGCTCGCGACCTTCGCCGCCAGGTACTCCTGAACGACGCGGGGCCGGTCGCCGCCGCGACCGGCCCCAGCGCCACCACGTAGGTGTGCCCGAACGCCTCCGCCGCCTGCCCGACCCCTCCTGCACCGCGGCGGGCGGCAGCTCGGCCCAGAGCGCCGTCTCGCCGCGCACCTGCTGCAGGTACGAGGGGAGCAGCAGCCCGGCGCCGAAGAAGGCGACGGCGAAGAGCACCATGGTCAGCACCGCGAAGGTCAGCGCGCGGTTGCGGAACAGCCGCAGGTCGATCAGCGGGTGCTCGGCGCGCAGCGCGTGCCGCACGAAGAGCGCGAGCAGCGCGACCCCGGCCAGCGCCGGGACCAGCACCTTCGGCGTGAGCGCCGTCCCCTCCTCCGGGATCGTCGAGACGCCGTAGAGGAGCCGTAGAGGAACAGCGTGAGCCCGGGCGAGGCGAGCAGCATGCCGAGGAAGTCGAACGCCTCCGCGGGCTGCGGGTCGTCGGCGGGTAGCACCACGAAGGCCGCGATCAGCGCGGCCACGCCGAGGATCGCCATCAGCCGCCCGACCCGCTGCGGGCCCGCGGCATGCGTCATGATCGTCATCCCGAGCGGCATGAGCATGCCGACGCCGATGCCCTGGATCACCCGGAACGCGATGAGCGTCTCGATGTTCCAGGCCAGGCTGCACAGCGCCGAGCCGAGCACGAGAACACCAAACGGGAAACAGCGGGTTCCCAGGTTGTTAGCACCGCTAAGGTGAGCCGGGCACGCACCGCCGCAGAAAGGGCCGCCATGACCGAGGACTCCCGCCGCGCGCGGCTCAGCCGCCGGATCGCCGCGCTGTTCGAGGCCGAGCCGGAGCTGCGGGCGGCCGTGCCGCGCCCCGAGGTCGGCGCGGCGATCCGGGAGCCGGGCGTCCCGCTCGCGGTGCTGCTCGACACCCTGGTCACCGGGTACGCCGACCGCCCCGCGCTGGGTGCCCGCAACACTGCCGCGGTCACCGACCCGGCCACCGGCCGCACCATCCGCGAACTGCGCCCCGGCTTCGCGACGGTGAGCTACGCCGAGCTCGGCGCGCGGCTGCGCGCGGTGGCGGCGGAGTGGGCGCAGCACCCGGAGTTCCCGGTGCGGGCGGGCGACATGGTGGCGCTGCTCGGCTTCACCGGCGTCGACCAGACCGTGCTCGACCTGGCCTGCGTGCACCTGGGCGCGGTGGTGGTGCCGCTGCAGGCGGGCGCGGGCGCGGAGCGGCTGGCCGCGGTGCTCGCCGAGGTCGAGCCGAGGCTCCTCGCGGTGACCGTCGAGCAGCTGCCGACGGCGGTGGAGTGCCTGCGCCGCACCGGCCTGCGCGCCCGAGTGCTGGTCTTCGACCACGACGCCGACGACGATGACCACCGCGACGCGGTCGCCGCCGCCGCGTTCCCGGTGGACACCATGGCCGAGGTGCTGGCCCGCGGTGCGCAGCTGCCCGCGCCCGAGCCGTACCGGCCCGCGCCGGGGACGGACCCGCTGGCGCTGCTGGTCTACACCTCGGGCAGCACCGGGACGCCGAAGGGCGCCATGTACCCGCAGAGCCTGGTGCTGCCGATGTGGCGCGGGCTGCCCGAGGTCGCCGCCGTCACCCTGCACTACCTGCCGACCAGCCACGTGCTCGGCCGGATCGCGATCGCCTCCGCGCTGGCCCGCGGCGGCACCGCCCACTTCACCGGCCGCGCCGACCTCTCCACGCTGTTCGCGGACTTCGCCGCGGTGCGCCCCACCGAGCTGGTGCTGGTGCCGCGGATCTGCGAGCTGGTCTTCCAGCGTTTCCGCGGCGAGCTCGATTCCCGCTACCCCGATGCCGCCCCGAGCGCGGAGCAGCGGGCCGCGCTCCGGGACGAGCTGCGCACGGCGCTCTTCGGCGACCGGGCGCTCTCGGTCATCTCCGGCAGCGCGCCGATCGCGCCGGAGACCAAGGCATTCATCGAGGACTTCCTGGATCTGGAGCTGCACGACGGCTACGGCTCCACCGAGGCGGGCGGCGGGCTGGTGATCGACACCGTCGTGCGCAGGCCGCCGGTGCTCGAGTACAAGCTCGTCGACGTCCCCGAGCTCGGCTACTTCGGCACCGACCGCCCGCACCCGCGCGGCGAGCTGCTGGTCAAGACCACCACCATGATCCCCGGGTACTACCGCCGCCCGGAGCTCTCGGCGCAGATCTTCGACGCCGACGGTTTCTACCGCACCGGCGACATCGTCGCCGAGACCGCGCCGGACCGACTGGTGTACGTGGACCGCCGCAACAACGTGCTCAAGCTCTCCCAGGGCGAGTTCGTGACGGTGGCGAACCTGGAGGCCGTGTTCGGGGCGAGCCCGCTGGTGCGGCAGATCTTCGTCTACGGCCGCAGCGAGCGCGACCACCTGCTCGCCGTCGTCGTCCCCGCGGGCACCGCGGGCAAGTCCGAGATCCTGGCCGCGCTGCACGCCGTCGCCGCTGAGGCCGGGCTGGCCGCCTACGAGATCCCGCGCGACATCATCGTCGAGCCGGAGCCCTTCGGCACCGACAACGGCCTGCTCTCCGGCATCGGGAAACTGCTGCGCCCCAGGCTCGACGAGCGCTACGGCCCGCGGCTGGACGCGCTCTACGCCGAGCTCGCCCGCGAGGAGGCCGACCGGGTCTCGGCGCTGCGCCGGGAGGCGGCGCACCTGCCGGTGCTCGACGTGGTGACCCGCGCCGCTCGCGCCCTGCTCGGCGCCGCCGCGGGCGATCCCGGCCCGGAGACCCGCTTCGGCGAGCTGGGCGGCGATTCGCTCTCCGCGCTGGCCTTCGGCTCGCTGCTGCGCGAGATCTACGGCGTCGAGGTGCCGGTGAACGTGCTGCTCGACCCGGCGCACGGCCTCGGCGCCGTCGCCCGCTACCTGGAGCAGGCGCGCGCGGGCGGCACCGGCCGCCCCACCGCCGCCTCGGTGCACCCGGAGCCCGGCCTGGCCCGCGCCGCCGACCTGCGGCTGGAGCGCTTCCTCGACCCGGCGCTGCTCACCGCGGCGGCCGCGCTGCCGCGCCCGACGGGCGCCCCGGCGACCGTGCTGCTCACCGGCGCCAACGGCTACCTCGGCCGCTTCCTCTGCCTCGAGTGGCTGGAGCGCGCGGCCGCGGCGGGCGGCACCGTGATCTGCGTGATCCGCGCCGCCGACGCCGCCGCGGCCAGGGCCCGCCTGGACGCCGCCTTCGACACCGGCGACGCCGAGCTCACCCGCCGCTACCGGGAGCTCGCCGAGCGCGCGCTCGAGGTGCTGCCCGGCAATGTCGGCGAACCGCGGCTCGGGCTGGATTCGGCGACCTGGGATCGGCTGGCGCGCACCGTCGAGCACATCGTGCACTCGGCGGCGCTGGTCAACCACGTGCTGCCCTACCACGAGCTGTTCGGCCCGAACGTGCTCGGCACCGCCGAGGTGATCCGGCTGGCGCTGACCACCAGGATCAAGCCGGTCGCCTACCTCTCCACCGTCGGCGTCGCGCTGCAGGTGGACCCGGCGCGCTTCGACGAGGACGCCGACATCAGGCAGATCAGCGCCGAGCGGGTGCTGGACGACCGCTACGCGAGCGGCTACGGCACCAGCAAGTGGGCGGGCGAGGTGCTGCTGCGCGAGGCGCACGACCGCTGCGGGCTGCCCGCGACGGTGCTGCGCTCGGACATGATCCTGGCGCACAGCCGCTATGCCGGCCAGCTCAACGTCCCCGACCTCTTCACCCGCACCGTGCTCAGCCTGGCCACCACCGGGCTCGCCCCGGCGAGCTTCTACCGCGGCGAGCGCGGCCACTACGACGGCCTGCCCGCCGACTTCACCGCCGAGGCCGTCACCACGCTCGGCCTCCGCGCCGATGGCTTCCGCACCTTCCACGTGCTGAACCCGCACGACGACGGCATCTCGCTGGACACCGTGGTGGACTGGCTCGCCGCGGCCGGGGTGCCGATCACCCGCATTCCCGACTACGACGACTGGCTGCACCGGTTCGAGACCGCGCTGCGCGCGCTCCCCGAATCCCGGCGCAAGCACTCGGTGCTCCCGCTGCTGCACGCCTACGCCAGGCAGGCGCCGGGCGGGGTCGGGCTGCGCGCCGACCGGTTCCGGGCGGCGGTGCGGGAGGCGAAGATCGGGCCGGACCACGACATCCCGCACCTCACCGCGGAGCTGGTCCGCAAGTACCTCCGCGACCTGCGCGGCATCGGCCTGCTCTAGCGGGTCAGCACTCGCTCGGCGCGGCGACCCCGCGCAGCCTGCCGTCGATCCATGCCTCCAGCTCGGCGGCGCCGGTGACGTAGCCGATCAGGTGCTCGCCGGGCACCACCCGGAACACGCCGGGGACGCCGCGCGCGCACTGCTGCCGGAACACCCGCTGGGCGTCGCCGAGCGGGATCCACGGGTCGTGCGCGCCGTGGTAGAGGTACAGCGGGGCCGCCGCGGTGCGGTCGGTCAGGTCGAACTGCTCGAAGAGGCCGGCCGCGAAGGCACTGTCCAGCGGGGCGGGGGTGTCGGCGCCGACGTCGATCGGGAGGCTGACGATGCCGAGCGGGCCGGAGGACTCGCCGCAGATGTCGCGCAGCGGCGAGGTCGCCACCCACTGGGCGAACGAGTTGGTGTGCCGCAGGATCTGCGGGTGCTCGCGGGCGATGGCCAGCGTCACCGTGGTCAGGATGCCGGAGGAGATCTTGCCGTTGAACTGGTGCGCCACGTTCGCGTAGTCGGTGACGACGCCGCCCGCCGCCGCCCCGGCCAGCACGCCCGCCAGCTCCGGCGCGTACTCCGCCAGCTTCATGGCGGTGGCGTAGGCGGCGATGGCGCCGCCGGAGTAGCCGACCGCCACGTACCGGCTGTCGCCGAGCTCGGCGGGCAGGTGGCCGCGGGCCGCGCGGATGGAGTCGAGCATGACGTGCGCGGCGACGTTCGGCTCGGCGTAGGCCATGAGCGGGCCCTCGTGGTCGGGCAGCAGCACCGCGTGGCCCTTGCCGAGCGCCGTCCAGACCGCGGGCAGGAAGACCGGGAGGTCGACGTTCGGCTTGTCCAGGGGGCTGTGCGACAGCTGGTAGCCGGGGGTGCAGTGCGTGCCGAGCGAATTGATCGGCAGCGCGTTCACCTCGACCGGCCGGGAGCCGGGGCCGGTCCACGCCGCGGCCGGGACGATCAGCGTGGCGGTCCCGAACGACGGCGTGCCGGTGCCCGAGGTGGAGCGGAACTTGAGCAGCGTCGACCGCGCGATCGGCACCGTCATCCGCGCCGCGGTCGTCGGTGTCACGTCCCTGGCCTCGATGACCTCGCCGGGCGCGTACGCCGCGAGGTCGGCGGGCCAGTCGTCGAGGATGGGGTCGCCGCTCGGCGACGGCAGCACCGCCCGCCACAGCGCCTCCTCGTCGGCCGCGACGGCCGGGGCGGGCACGGTGTTGTCGATCCACGCCTGCAGCGGGGAGGGCGGGGCGGCGGGGACCGAGGGCTCGTCCGGGTAGGGCGGGGGTGCGGCGGAGGCGGGCGCGCCGAGCAGGGCGCACCCGACGAGCACGGCAACCACGACCGAAAGAGACGTTTTCACGGACCCTCACCCTCGACTCGGAATCGATGTCGGCCGAGAGTAGGGTGCCATCTCCCCTGGCTTCGAGCGGTTTCGCCACGCCGTTGGTAGATCACCATGAGTGCGGCCGCCGATGTGACATCTGCCAAAGGGCTCAGCCGAGCTGCACCCCGTACCCGGTGGCGAGCTCCGCAAGCCCCGTCGGATATCCCTGCCCGATCGCGCGCAGCCGCCACCGCTCGCCGCGCCGGTACACCACGGCGAGCAGCAGGGTGCGCTCCTCGGTGGCGGCGTCCAGGGTGGCCTGGGCGAAGCCGTCGATCTCGAGTTCGACGGCGCCGACGTCGCCGAAGGTGACGCCGGGCTGCTCCAAGGCGGCCGCGAGCACGATCCTGGTCCGGCCGGGGCGCAGGGCGTCCAGGTCGAGTTCGAGAGCCCGTTCGGCCGGGCCGTCGGTGGTCAGGGTGGCGCCGTCGGTCTCGGGCTAAGTGTAGAAAACGAAGTCGGCGTCATCGGCGACGGTCTCGGTGTCGTCGAGGAGGAAGGCGACGTCGGTGACCCGGGCGGGGAGGTTCGTGGCCGCCGAGCCGCCGCGGGCCGTCACCGCGGCGCGGATCCGGGTGGCTTCGGCGTGGGTGCCGCCGAGGACGAGGACGCGGCGTCCGGCAAGGGTTTCGGTGCCCACACCGCTACCGGTGGCGGTGTCCGCCTGCTTCCGGACGTCCCCGATCGCCTGACCCGGTGTTCCGAGAACGGCGCCATCGCCACCGGCCACGACGGTTCCCGCGCCCCGCGCAACCGACTCCCCCGCCCGCACTTCCTCCAGCAACCGCAGGAACTCCCCCTCCCGCAGCACCACCGTCCCCAACTCCCGCGCCCGCCGCGCCTTCGCGCTCCCCGACCCCGGCTCGTTGCAGACCAGCACGCTGGTCCGCCCGCTCACCGCGCCGGTGACGTCGAGCCCCGCCGCCTCCGCCCGCGCCACCAGCACCTCCCGTTCCAGCGCGGTATCCCCGGTGATCGCCACCTTCATCCCCTGCACCAGCGGCTCCCCCGCCCGCAGCCGTCCCGGATACCGGTACCCGCACACCGGTTTCGCCCCGACCCTGGTGCGCGGCCACCGCGCCGGTTCGTCCGCGCAGTCCAGCTCCGGCGCCGCGATCCCGAGCCGCGCCGCATCGCCCGCCAACCCGCGCAGCACCCCCGCCAGCACCCTGGTGTCGTCCAGCGCATCGTGCGCCCGGCGCTGTACCACCCCGTAGTGCGCCGCCAGTGTCGCCAGCGTGAAATCCGCGGTGGGCAGCGCGATCCGCCGGGCCAGCGCCAGCGTGCACATCCGCCTGCGCACCGGCATCCGCACCCCCGCACGCCGGAACTCCGCCGCCAGGAACCCGTGGTCGAACCGCGCGTTGTGCGCCACCAGCACCCGCCCGCTCAGCACCCCGGCCAGCTCCCCCGCCACCCGACCGAAATCCGGCGCACCGCGCAGGATCTCCCGCGTCAACCCGTGGATGTGCACCGGCCCCGGATCCCCACCCGGATCGACCAGCGTGTGGAACTCCCGCACCACCGCCCCCGCCGCGTCCAGCAGCAGCGCGGCCACCGACAGCACCCGGTGCTGCCCCGGCCGCAACCCCGTCGTCTCCACATCCACCAGCGCGTAAGACCCCAGCTCCACCGAAACACTGTGCACGACTGCCGAACCGCGCCCGCACCCGGCTCCGGCGTTCAGTCCTCGAACGGGTACCGATCGCCGAGCGCGCCCCGGTCGCGCAGGAAGAAGTTCGCCACGAGATCATCGGCGACCCGGACGATCGTGTCGTACCCCTCCACCGCCTCCACCCACTCCGCGGGCAGCGCGCCCAGCCCGTGCACGGCACCGAGCAGGTTGCCCGCCACCGACCCGGTGGAGTCGGAGTCACCGGAGTGGTTCACCGACAGCAGCAGCGCCCCACGGACATCCCCGGTCCGCGCCGCGTGCAGCGCGCAGTACACGGCGATGGCGAGACACTCCTCCGCCACCCACCCCGCCCCGACCTCTTCCACCCGCTCGGCACTCGCCGCCCCCGCATCGGCGCACTCGATCGCCCGCCGCAGCGCCTCCACGGTCTCCTGCGCCCCCACCTGCCCGGACAGTTGCGCGAGCGTATCGTCGAGCGCCTCTTCGAACCCCGCGCCACCGAGCACCCGGTCCAGCAGGGCGGCCATGGCACCCGCCGCGAAGCACCCGGTCGGATGCCCGTGCGTCAGCTGTGCACCGACCGCGGCGACAGCGAACGCCATCTCCGCCCCGAACCCGACGAGCCCGAACGGCGCCGACCGCATCACCGTCCCGCACCCCTTCGAATCGGTATTCACCGGCCCGGGTCTCCCCACCCGGTGCGGCGGCACCAACTCCCGCTGCTGCCGATCCAACCCGCTCAAACACGCATTCCCCGGTGCCCGAACCGCATACAGGAACCGCTGCTCCGCCAGCCAACTGTCGACCTCCGGCCCCGGCTCCGCCCGCCGCTGCGTCTCCAGCCAGCGCAGATAAGCACGCCGCAACGGCCGCGCGGGATCCGTCCCCGGCCGCCACCGCAGCAACCCCTCGGCCGTGAACAACGTCATCTGGGTATCGTCGGTGACCTCCTGCGGCCCCGCACCCGAGGTCAGGAAGCCGCTCGCCCCCGCCGCCCCGAGCCGCCCGCGGATCGTCCGCAGATCCCAGAATTCGATCGGCGCGCCGAGCGCATCGCCCGCCGCCCCGCCCAGCAGCGAGCCGCGCACGCGGTCTCGAAGGATCGCCAAGTCCGTCACGGTCGCATTGTCGCAGCCGCGTCGCCGGTGTCCGTTTGACAGCCCGGTGCGGCAATGAGAAGTTCTAAACCGAATCTTCTCAGAGACTCATTCACCGCGCCCCGAAGGACGAGTCCGTCATGGCCGCACCGCTTCCCGCTCCCGATCCCGCCCCGAGCTGCCGCTACGGCACCCCCGACGACTTCGCGATGCACCGGATCATGACCGGCGCCGCGGCCTTCCTCGGCGGCACCGCGAACGTCATCATGCAGCTGGCGCACCGGCCGGTGGCCTACGGCGTGCTGGAGAGCACCGTCGACTCGGGCAAACTGACGGTGCACCCGTTCAAGCGGCTCCGCACCACCCTCACCTACCTCGCGGTCGCCCTCATGGGAACCGAGGACGAACGCGCCGCCTACCGCGCGGCGGTGAACACCTCGCACCGCTCCATCCGCTCGACGCCGCAGAGCCCGGTCCGGTACAACGCCTTCGACCCCGAGCTGCAGCTGTGGGTGGCCGCCTGCCTGTACCAGGGCGTCGTCGACATCGAACGGCGCATGCACGGCGAGTGGGACGAGGCCACCGCCGACGTGTTCCACCTGTTCGCGGCGCGGCTCGGCACCTCGCTGCAGATGCGCCCCGAGCTCTGGCCCGCCGACCGCGCCGCGTTCGCCGCGTATTGGCGTTCCGGGCTGGCCGCCTGCTCGATCGACGACCGCACCCGCGCCTACCTCACCGGGCTGATCGACCTGACGATGCTGCCACGCCCACTCCGGCT
Source organism: Nocardia sp. NPDC057353 (assembly GCF_042667085.1). Lineage (NCBI taxonomy): Bacteria > Bacillati > Actinomycetota > Actinomycetes > Mycobacteriales > Nocardiaceae > Nocardia > Nocardia sp. NPDC057353. The sequence goes on along the minus strand of NZ_JBHVAK010000098.1, from coordinate 3,149 downwards.
CTTCGCCCCGCTCCAGCGCTTCGTGGTGACCGGGCTGCTGCCACCGGAACTGCGCGCCGAGATGCAGCTGCCGTGGTCGCCGCGCCGGGAGCGCCTGCTCGCGGTGCTGTTGCGCACGGTGGGTGCGGTGACGCGCGCGATGCCGAGCGCGGTGCGGCTGTTCCCAATGAACTACTTCCTCGCCGACTTCCGTCGCCGCAGGCGGCTCGGCAGGCCACTGGTCTGACTGTGTTTCCATCCGGTGAACACTGCGCCACAAAACGAAAGCCGTTGTGTTACAAGCTGTTTGATGCAACACCGCTGACTTGACAGCGCAGCGACAGCCAATACCTTTCAACCCGGAAGGTCCGGCGTCGGCGCACGGGCCGCGCTCGCTCCACACGCTCAGCAGGAATACGAGGTCATCATGGTGCAGAACCAGCTCGCCGCGCGGATGCCGAAGGCCCGGCTGTTCCGCGACATCTCGGCGCTCGAGGTGATCGGGAAGTCGCCGTTCTACCGCACGGTCGAGTCGGCGGTGGACGCACGCGTCACCATGGACGGCACCGAGAAGATCATGCTCGCCTCCAACAACTACCTCGGACTCGCCAATCACCCCGAGGTCAGGGCCGCAGCCAAGGCCGCGATCGACGAGTTCGGCGCCGCGAGCACCGGGAGCCGCGCGGCCAACGGCAGCCTGGCCATCCACCGCGAGCTGGAGGCCGAACTCGCCGACTGGCACGGCACCGAATCCGCGATCACCTTCCCGACCGGCTACCAGGCCAATGTCGGCACCATCAGCGCGGTGGCCGGCCCCGGCGACCTGGTGGTGATCGATGCCGCGGCGCACACCTCCATCCGGGACGGCGCCCGACTCTCCGGCGCCACGGTGGCGAAGTTCCCGCACAACGACGCGGCGGCGCTGCGGGCGGTGCTCGCCGGTGCCGATGACCCGTCCCGGGCGCTGGTCGTGGTCGACGGGCTGTACTCGATGGAGGGCGACCTGGCCCCGCTGCCCGCGCTGGTCGCGGTCTGCGCGGAGTTCGACGCCATGCTGATGGTCGACGAGGCGCACAGCGTCGGCATCCACGGCGACGACCGCACCGGCGCCTGCGCGCTGTTCGATCTCACCGAGCAGGTCGACATCCGCATGGGCACGCTGTCCAAGGGCATCGGTGCGATCGGCGGCTTCGTCGCCGGGCCGCGCAGCCTCGTCGACTACCTGCGCACGAACGCGCGCGCGTACCTGTTCACCACCTCCGGGGTGCCCGCCGCCGCGGCGGCGGCGCTGGCCGGGATCCGGATCATCCGCTCCGCCGAGGGCGAGCAGCGCGCCCGCTCGGTCCTGGCGAACAGCCTGCACCTGCGGGATGCGCTGCGGGAGCGGGAGATTCCGGTCGGCGGCGCCTCCGCCGGGCCGGGCGGCGGCAGCCTGGTCGGCCCGATCGTGCCCGCCCTGGTCGGCGACGAGATGCGCATCATCGCCATCTGGAACGAGCTCTACGACCGGGACGTCTACAGCGGCGTCGGCATCTTCCCCGGCGTCGCCTACGGTCAGACCCTGCTCCGGCTGCTCGTCACCGCCGACCACCGAACTGCCGATCTCGACCGCGCCGCCGACATCATCGCCGACGCCTTCGCGCGGCACCCCGAGCCGGCCGCGGTCTGACCGCCGTGACCGCGGCATCGACACCGCACCCCGCTCTCACGGTGCGCCCCGCCACCGCGCGCGACGTGCGCGACCTCGCGCGGGTACTCGGCCTCGCCTTCGCGGACGACCCGGTGATGGCGCACCTGCTCCCCGACGCCCGCACCAGGGCCCACCGGCTCGCCGCCGCCTACACCACCCTGGTCCGGCACCACTTCCTCGGGCACGGCGGGGTGGACGTGGCCGCCGACGCCACCGGACGCATGGTCGGCGCCGCCGTGTGGGCGCCGCCCGGTGCCTGGCACGCAGGCACGGCCACGCTGCTCCGGGAGCTCCCCGGGCTGACGGTCGCGTTCCGGGGCGGGCTGCCGCGGGCCATGCGGCTGGCGACGCTGCTCGAGGCCGAGCACCCGCCGGAGCCGCACTGGTACCTCGCGTTCGTCGGCACCCTGCCCGAGGTCCGCGGCCGCGGCGCGGGGCACGCCCTGATCCGCCCCCGGCTGGAACGCTGCGACGCGGACGGCGTGCCCGCCTACCTGGAATCGAGCAAGCCGCAGAACCTCCCCTACTACGAGCGCTTCGGCTTCGACGTCACCGGCGAGTTCGCCGTCCCCGGCGCCGGGCCGCCGCTGTGGCCCATGTGGCGCGCCCCGCGCTGACCATCCCGAACCGGACCCAGGAGGACGACATGCACATCGAAGGCGCCCGGGTACTGCTGACCGGGGCATCCGGCGGCCTCGGCCGGTCGATCGCCGCCGAACTCGCGCGGCGCGGCGCCGAACTCACGGTGACCGGCCGGGACGAACGAGCGCTCGACCACCTCGCGCACGAGTTCGGCGCCCGCGTCGTCCCCGCCGACCTGGCCGATCGGGACGCGGTCTCGGCGCTTCTCGACCGGGTGGGCCGCGTCGACATCCTGATCGCCAACGCCGCGCTGCCCGGCAGCGGCAGGCTCGTCGATCTCTCCGGCACCGACATCGACCGCGCGCTCGAGGTGAACCTGCGCGCCCCCATGATCCTGGCGCGCGAGCTGGTGGAGCCCATGCGCAAGCGCGGCAGCGGCCACCTGGTCGTGATGTCCTCGCTGGCCGGGAAGACCGCGACCCCCGGGCTCTCGGTCTACAACGCCACCAAGTTCGCGCTGCGCGGCTTCGCGCTCGCCCTGCACGAGGAGCTGCGCCCGGAGGGCGTCGGCGTCTCCGTCGTCTGTCCCGGGTTCGTCCGGGACGCGGGCATGTTCGCCGACGCGGGGGAGATCGCGCTGCCCCGCGGCATCCGCACCGTCGCCCCCGGCGAGGTCGCGGCCGCCGTCGTCCGGGCGATCACCCACGAGATCGCCGAACTCGATGTCGCGCCCGCGTCCCTGCGGTTCGGCGCCAAGCTGGGCGCGATCGCCCCCAAGACGGCGGCGGCGATCCAGCGCTGGACCGGCGCCGACCGCTCCGCCGCCGAACTCGCCGCCGGGCAGGTGAACAAACGCTGACCGCGGTGAATCAGGGCACGAACACCTCGGTGGCTGTCT
>NZ_JBHVAK010000097.1:0-15236 GCF_042667085.1 Nocardia sp. NPDC057353 | reverse complement strand
GCCCCGGTCCGGTGGACCGGGGCCGCTCTCGCCGGTCAGCTCGGCGAACCCGTGGGAACCCGCGACCCGAGCAGCTCGAGCGCGTTGTCCCGCATGACCCGCCGGGTGTCCTCGTAGGAGAACTCCGGGAACTGCGGGATGTCGGCGGTGAAGGTGGTGGGGTCGGCCAGCCCCTCACCGTGCGGCCAGTCCGAGCCGAAGAGCACCTTCTCCACGCCGATGGTCGCGGCCAGCAGCTTGACGTCGTCCTCGTAGTAGGGCGCGATCCAGACGTTGTTCTTCAGCTGCTCCACCGGGTCCTCCACGAAGTGGTAGGGCGCGGTGTTCGCGGCCTTCTTCAACCGCTTGATCAGCCGGTAGACGAAGTACGAGCCGTTCTCGATGCTGGCGACCTTGAGATTGGGGTGCCGAGTGAAGACCTGGTGCACGATCATCGAGGCCATGGTGTCGTGGATGGCGCGGTCGTCGAGCAGGATCTGATCGAGCGGGTCCTTCTTGCCGAACCCCTCGAAGGTCGGTTTGCCGCCCCACAGCGCCGCGATGGCGAGGTAGCCGCTGTCGGAGAGGTGGAACCCCACCGGCACCCCCGCCTCGGCCAGCCGCGCCCAGACCGGGTCGTGCAGCGGGTCGCCGAGCGAGCGCGGCTTGACCGCACCCGGCACCGGCGCCGGGCGGACCAGCACCATCTTCGCGCCACGCGCCAGCACGAACTCGACCTCGGCGACCGCGCCCTCGGGATCGGCGAGGGAGATGATCGGCGCGGAGATGATGCGGTGGTCCGGGCGGTCGAAACCCCAGTCCTCGTCCAGCCACAGGTTGAAGGCGTGCACCGAGGCCATGGTCGCCGGGATGTCGTGCTTGAGCGCCTCCTCCACGCCGCAGGCGAAGGTCGGCAGCATGAAGACGGTCTCCAGCTTCTGCCGGTCCAGCACCTTCACCCGCTCGTCGCGGTTCTGGTACTCGGGGTGGTCGGGCAGCCGGTCGAGCTTCATGAGCGAGCCCGGGTCCACCCCCTCCGGGATCTCGCCGCGGAACAGCAGGTCCAGGCAGCCGGGCTCGACGATGGGGTCGAAGGTCGGGTTGGGGACGAAGTGGTTGACCTTCTCGCCCATCACCGCCAGCGTGCGCCTGCCGCTGGTGACCATCTGTACGCCGCGGGTCCTGAACTCCTTGGGCAGGTGGCGGGTGAAGGCGTCGAGTGGTTCGTAGTAGTGGTTGTCCACGTCGATGGCCAGGTAGTCCAGCTTCGTCATGTCGCGTCCTTCCGCAGGTGGGCCGCCGATGTGCCAGTTCTACATACTGTATACCTTTCGGTAAAAATGGCGGCAAGTGCCGTGGCGCCGGAAAACGGATGGCCGGAGCGGACTCGCGGTGGCCACACTGAGGTATGCGACCGATCAACTCCAAGGCCTACCACCGCCCGTTCGTCGAGCTGCCGTGGCCCGATATCGCCGCCCGCTACCGGGAACTGGCGGCGCAGCGGCCTGCGATCCAGCACATGTCCGACATCATCGAGAGTGTTCTGGCCTGCGGCGCGGACCGGCAGCTCGCCGGGGTCGCGATCATGGACGGGCTCGCCGTGGCGGCGCGGCCGCTGCCGGAACCGCCCGTCGCGGAGATCGTCGTCCTGACCTCCGGCCGGGACGTCAGGTCCGGCACCGTCGTGATCGAGCACCGGTCCATCTCCGGCCACGACGACCGGATCGCCCGGCCGGTGGCCGAGGCGGTGCCGCTGTTCTGGCGATTCGTGATCGAAAAGTTCGGAATCGTGCCGGACCGGCCGGGCTAGGGGTGCGCTCGGGACAGGACGGCGACCAGGAATTCCGAGTCCGGGCCGAAGGGGCGCAGGTCCCAGGTCGAGAGCAGCAGGTCGGGGGAGAGGCCGCTCGCGGCGGCGTCGGCGAGGAAGTCGTCGAAGGCGTAGTTCCGGCCCGCGCCGAATCCGACGACCGCGCGCCCGCTCGGAGCCAGATGGCGGGCGAAACCGGCGAGCACCGCGGTCCTGGTCTGCGGCGCGACGAAGGTGAGCACATTGCCCGCGCACACGATGACGTCGAACTCGCCGGGCACGTCGAGTTCGGCCAGGTCGCCGACGAGCCAGGTCGGGCCGGGATGGTCGGCTTCGGCGGCGGCGATCAGCACCGGGTCCACATCCACGCCCACCACCGTGTGCCCGACGCTGTGCAGGTAGCCGCCGACCCTGCCCGGCCCGCAGCCCGCGTCCAGCACCCGGGACCCGCGCGGCAGCATGGCGTCGATCAGTCGCGCCTCACCGACGATGTCCTCGCCGCGCGCCGCCAGCTTGCGGAACCGCTCGATGTAGCGCGGGGAGTGGGTCGGGTCGGCGGCGGTGATCTCTTCCCACTTGCTCGGGATTCGCTGGTCCATGCTCCCAGTGTGTCCGCAAACCGCCACGGCATACTTGCCGGGTGCTGATCAGGGGAGCCCGCGCCGGCGATATGCCTGCCATCGCCTTCTACGAGCGCAACGGCGGCACCCGGACCGACACCCGCACCGCCCATTTCGAGCAGGGCTTCGATCTGCCCGAGTTTGAATACAGCCGGCCCGCCGGATTCCGGCTGCGCTGACGCCCTGCTACTGTCGACCCCGTGACTGCCGGGTCGGCTTCGTGCCGTGAGCGAGACGGGTTCCCGGCCGCCCCCTGACCCCGGGGTGGCCCCGCGGCCCACCGTGTTCCGTCGATATCCGCATCGATTATCAACGGAGCAAGGAGCTTTCATGTCACAACCCCGGGTCGAGGTGCGCTTCGACCACACCATCGTCGCCGCCAAGGACAAGCACGAGTCGGCGCGGTTCTTCGCCGAGGTCTTCGGGCTGCCCGAACCGCAGGAGTCCGGGTTCTTCGTCGAGGTCAGGCTGACCGACGGCCGGGTCTTCGACTTCGCCGAGCCACCCTTCGACTTCCCCGGCCAGCACTACGCCTTCCAGGTCGACGACGACACCTTCGACCGGGTCATGGCGCAGCTGCACGAGCGCGGCGTCACCTACTGGGCCGACCCGCGGATGAGCAGACCGGGGGAGATCAACACCAACCACGGCGGGCGCGGCGTGTACTTCGACGACCCGTCCGGGCATCACCTCGAAGCGCTCACCGCTCGCTACGAGGGGTATCCGGCCCTGAGCTGATCGGCGTGGCCGCGCCGGTCCGGCGCCGCCGCTGAGAGTCCGGCGCCGAGCCGGGCGACGATGTCGGCCAACTCGGCGGGCTCCAGCACGGTGACCGGCGCGGTGAGCGCGATGCGGGCAACGGCGACGGCGAGTTCGTCGAGATCGCCGCCGCCGATCAGGACCGTGCACGAATCCGCGGCCTGTTCGATCGGCGCGTGGGCGATCCCGCGGAGCGCCTGCTCGAGCGCGGCGAACCCGGCGCCCGCCGCCAGCTTCGCGGCCACGGGGCGGGGGAGTGATCCGAGCGAGCGGGCGAGGAAACGCACCGCGTCGCCGCCCGGGATCGGCCGGGGCGGGAAGCGGCTGCCGACGGCGCGGGGCCCGTGGATCCGGTCGAGGCGGAACGTGCGCCAGTCGTCGCGGTGCCGGTCCCAGGCCACGAGGTACCAGCGACGGCCCGCGGTCACCAGCTGGTGCGGCTGGACGAGCCGCGGGCTGTCGTGCCCGTCGCGCCTGCGGTAGCCGAAGCGCACGTCCTCGCGGTCCCGACACGCCGCGGCCAGCACCCCGAGCACCTCGGGGTCGACACGATCGGTCGACGGAGTCGCCCGGCGCAGCGAAGCGACGTTCGCGTGCAGCGCGGACACCCGACGCCGGAGCCGGTGCGGCAGGAGCTGCTCGATCTTCAGCAGCGCGTGCAGCGAGGTCTCCTCGAATCCGCCGATATCGGCCTCGGCGGCGTAGCGGAGGCCGACCGCCACCGCGACGGCTTCGTCGTCGTCGAGGATGAGCGGCGGCAGGTGCGCACCCGAGGCGAGCCGGTAGCCCCCGAACCTCCCGGTCGTGGCATCGACCGGGTAGCCGAGGTCGCGGAGCCGATCGATGTCGCGGCGCACGGTTCGCTCGGTGACCTCGAGGCGGTCGGCGAGCTCGGCGGCGCGCCACCAGCGGTGGGTCTGCAGGAGCGAGAGGAGGTGCAGGGCTCGGCCGGTGGGGTCGGTCATCTCCCCACTGTGCCGTCTGTTCCGGACCGATCGTGTCCGGAATGCGCCCTACCGTGCCTGCCGTACCCGAGAGAGAAGGAACGGCAATGGTCGAATTCCCCGAGCCCACCCGCATCCCGGTCAACGGCGTCGAACTCGAAGTCTTCGAGGCAGGCCCGGAGAACGCCGGGAAACCCATCGTGCTGTGCCACGGCTGGCCGGAGCACGCCTTCTCCTGGCGCCACCAGATGTCCGCGCTGGCCGCGGCCGGATACCACGTGATCGTGCCGAATCAGCGCGGGTACGGGAATTCGTCGCGGCCGGCCGAGGTGACGGCCTACGACATCGAACACCTGGCGGGTGACCTCGTCGGCCTGCTCGACCACTACGGGTACGACGACGCCACCTTCGCGGGCCAGGACTGGGGTGGAACCGTCGTGTGGGGGCTGGCGCTGCTGCATCCGCAGCGGGTGAACGGGGTGATCGCCCTGAGCGTTCCCTACCCCGAGCGCGGGGAGCGGCCGTGGGTCGAGTTCATCGAGGAGATTCTCGGCAGCGACTTCTACTACGTCCACTTCAACCGGCACCCCGGTGTTGCCGACGCCCTGCTCGACGCGAACACCGCCCGCTTCCTCCGCAATCTGTACCGGAAGAACGTGCCGGAGCCGAGCCCGGCGCTGCTCGACCTCCCCACGGCGGAGACCCCACTCGGTGAACCCCTCATGAGCGAGAACGAATTCGCCGTGTTCGTCGACGCTTTCGAGTCGTCGGGCTTCACCGGCGGCATCAACTGGTACCGCAATGCCAACCGCAACTGGCACCTGCTGGCGGACGTGGACCCGATCGTCCGGCAGCCCGCGCTCATGATCTACGCCGCGCGAGACGTGGTCCCGCGCGGCGTGAATCTGACGGAGTTCGTGCCGGAGGTGGAGGTGGTCGAGGTGGATTGCGGCCACTGGATCCAGCAGGAGAAGCCGGCGGAGACGAACCGGGCGATCCTGGAATGGCTCGCCCGGGACGCCTTGCCTACCGCAGGGGAGTGATGCCCTGGGTGCCGCGGGGGAACGAGGCCAGGGTCGCCTCGTCGATGTTCAGGTGCTGCGACAGCAGGGCCGGTGGGACGTGGCTCAGCCACTGCGCCAGCGACACCTCCTCGTATCGGTCGGCGCGGAACACCTCGAGGAACTGCAGCACGTCGTCGCCGGTGTTCTCGACGTAGTGCCCGTAGTTCCGGCGCACCACGCCGACATCGCCGGGTCGGAAGTCGGTGGTGTTGGCGTGCGGGCCGTTGTTGAACACCGTCATGCGCGCGGAGCCGCGCAGGTAGTACTGCCACTCGTCGGCATTGGGGTGCCAGTGCAGCTCCCGCATCGAACCGGGCTCGACGGTGACCAGCGTGGCGGCGACGGAGTTCGACAGCGGGAAGTTGGTGCTGTCGGCGATCTGGATACTGCCGCCGGAGTTCTGGATCAGCGGCTTGGAGCGGGAGAGCCGGAAGATGATCGGCTCGCTCGCGCCCCACTCGACCCCGGCCGCCTCCTGGTCGGCGGCGAGGTCGCCGGGCTCCTCGCCGGGAAAGATCCACAGGTTGTGCAGCGGGATGTCGGCGAACACCTCCCGGGCGACGCCGAAGTTCTTGGCCAGCACCTCCGGCGGGGTGTGCGCGAACCAGTCGGTGAGCAGCAGGGTGTTGCTCTCGGACTGGTCGCCGTTGTCGAAGGCGAGCACGAACTCCGCGCCGTCGGGGCCGAGGCCCTGCAGCGAGTGCGGGGTGCCCGCGGGGAAGAACCACAGGTCCCCGGCCTCGACGTCTTCGACGCTCGGCATGCCGGTCCGGCTCAGCGTGGTGACCCGGCACCGGCCGCGGGTCATGACCGCCCACTCCGCGGTCTGGTGCCAGTGCAGCTCGCGGATGCCGCCGGGCTCCAGGTACATGTTCACGCCCGCGATCTCGTCGGAGATGGCGAAGTCCTGCTCGGTGACCTCGCGGGCCCAACCCCCGGCCTGGATGCGCCGGGACGAGATGTTGAACGAGGACCAGAAGAACGGCTGGGTGCTGACGTCGGTGGCGGGCGGGTCCATCTGGTTCGGGAACTGGCCGTCGATCGCGGGGTTGCGCGGCCCGCGCAGCTCCAGGCTGCGCGGGTGCCCGATGGTATTGATCGACCCCTCCGGCGGCAGATCGGGGTTGCCGAGGGTGGGGGTCTCGTGATGGGCGGTCACGAGGTCACTCGGCGATGAAGGCGAGGATGTCGGCGTCGAGCGCCTTCTGGTACTCGCCGTAGATGCCGTGCGGCGCGCCCGGGTAGACCTTCAGCGTGGCGTTGCGGGCCAGCTTCACCGACTTCTCCGCGGCGGCCGCGATCGGCACGATCTGGTCGTCGCCGCCGTGCGCGATCAGCATCGGCACCTCGATGGCCTGCAGGTCGGCGGTCTGGTCGGTTTCGGAGAAGGCCTTGACGCAGTCGTAGGCGGCGGAGAGGTTGACCAGCATGCCCTGGCGCCAGAAGTCGTCCTTGGCGCCCTGGGAGACCTGCGCGCCTTCGCGGTTGGCGCCGAAGAAGGTCTCGGCGAGGTCCCGGTAGAACTGCGAGCGGTCGTTCAGCACGCCCGCGCGGATGCCGTCGAAGACCTCGATCGGGGTGCCCTCCGGGTTGTCCGGGGTCTGCACCATGAGCGGCGGCACCGCGCCCGCGGTGATGACCTTCGCGACCCGATCGCCGCCGTGCTGCGCGGCGTAGCGCACGACCTCGCCGCCGCCGGTGGAGTGCCCGATCAGCACCAGGTCGCGCAGGTCCAGCGCCTCGACCAGGGCGGCGAGGTCGGCGGCGTAGGTGTCCATGTCGTTGCCGGTGCCGGTCTTGGCGGAGCGGCCGTGGCCGCGGCGGTCGTGGGCGATGGCCCGGTAGCCCGCGTCGGCGAGCAGCTTGAGCTCGAGCTGCCAGGCGTCGGAGGAGAGCGGCCAGCCGTGGCTGAGCAGCACCGGCTGCCCGGTGCCCTGCTCGGTGTAGTAGATCTCGGTTCCGTCGGCGGTGGTGATGTACGGCATGGCGTCCTCCTGAGCGGGTGGTGCTTCGGTGTGCTCAAGACTCGTCCGTGCCGGGCGCGGTGTCGTCGCTGCTGACGCCCATTCCGGCCGGGGGCTGGCCGGTGCCGGGAGTTTCCGGCTAGCCGGTATTGCCTGCGTCCCGAGACGGCGCGGGCGCGCTGCCGGTCAGCCGGTCCGGGCCGCGGTGGGAATCCGGGCGCGCACCGTTGTGCCTCGGCCCGCCGGGCTCACGACGGTGAACTCGCCCTCCACCGCCTCCACCCGGTCGCGCAGCCCGACCAGGCCCGACCCCTGCTCGGCGCGGGCACCGCCGATCCCGTCGTCGGCGACCGAGAGCAGCAGTTCGTCGCCGTCGAGGTGCGCGGCGATCAGCACCTCGGTGGCCCGCGCGTACTTGGTGGTGTTGGTCAGCGCCTCGGCGACCACGTAGTAGGCGGTCACCTCGACCGGCTCCGGCAGCCGCCCCGGCACCTCGACCCGCAGCGATACCGGGACCCGGGAGCGGCGGGCCAGGGTCTTGAGCGCGGGGCCGAGCCCGCCGCGGGAGAGGATCGCCGGGTGGATGCCGCGGGAGAGCTCCTGCAGGTCGGCGTGGAGGTGGGTCACCGAGTCCACCAGGGCGTCGAGCCGGCTCCGGAGCGCGGGCTGGTCGTCGGGGATCGTCGCCTGGGCCGCGCGCAGGTCGAGGCCGAGGACGACGATGCGCTGCTGCGCGCCGTCGTGCAGGTCCCGCTCGATAGCGCGCCTGGCCTGGTCGGCGGCGGCGATGACGCGGGCGCGGGACCGAGTCAGCGCCGCCCTCGACTCGCTGTTGTAGACGGCGGTCGCCACCAGGTCGGCGAAGTCGGCGAGGCGCAGGGACAGCCCCTCGGGGGCGGCGCGCTCGGTCACGCCCGCGACGATGGCGCCCCACGGCCTGCCCTCGACGGTGATCGGGACCCCGATACCGCTGCGGATCCCCCGCGCGCGCAGCCGCCCGGCGATGGGGCCGGTGGCGTCCGCGTAGTCCAGGACCGCGGGCGCGCCGGTCTCGGCGACCAGGGTCGAGACATTGGTGCCGCCGAGCGGCAGCCGCTCGCCGACGGTCAGCGCGTAACTCCCCGACCCCACCGCGGTGTCGTCGCGCGCGGCGAGCACCTCGCAGCTGCCCTCCGGGTGGAACCGCACCAGCGTGACGTGCTCGACCCCGAGTTCGTCGGCGAGCTCGGCGGCGACCGCGGGGAACACCGCGGCGGGGTCCGCGCGGGCGGCGACCAGGGTGGCGACCCGGCGCAGCGCGGCCTGCTGCCGCCCGAGCGCCTCGGTGCGGGCGTAGAGCTGCTGGCGGTCGTGCGCGGCGGCCAGCAGCGCCTCCAGGTTGGGGACCATGCGCTCGACCCGACGGCGGTCGGCGTCGGGCAGGTCGGCGGGGACGACCAGGACCGCGTCCTGGCGGTCGTCGTCGAAGAGGGGGATGCGGTGTGGCCCCGCCGCGGCGCCCGGCTCGGCGAGCGTGACCCCCGGCGGCGGCAGCTCCAGCATCTCGGAGAGCCGCGTGCTCGCCGCCGCGAGCGCGGTGGACCGGTCGGGGGCGCGCAGCACCGTGCGCGCCAGCGCCGCCGACAGGTCGGCCTCGCGCCTGCGCTGGTCGGAGTCGAGCGCGCGGATGCGGGACTGCCCGACCAGCAGGTTCGCCAGCAGCGCGAGGACGAGGAAGACCACCACCGCGGGCACGAAGGTGCTCTCCGCACTGCTCTCCACCATGTGGAACCAGGTGTAGGCGCCCGCGCTCGCCACCGAGGTCGCCACCGCCAGCCGGACGTCCCAGCCCGCCGAGATCACCAGCACGCCGAACAGGAACACCGCGCCGAACGCGTTCTCCGGGAAGACCTGCTTGAGCAGGTGCACGATGCCGAACTCGACCGCGATCAGCAGCACCGCGGTGAGCACGCCCCAGCGCAGCGGCGGCGCCGTCGGCCGCAGCACCACGGCGGCCGCGCGCTCCCACCGCGAACCACGGTCGATATTCCGGCTAGCGGGCATGCCCCGGCCTGCGCTTTCTGACACCCTCGACAGTGTGAACGACCCCTACCCCGAGCGCTGCCTGATAGTGGACGACAACCCCGCGTTCTGCGCCACCGCGCGCACCGTGCTGGAGGCGGGCGGGATCGAGGTGGTCGGAACGGCGGCGAGTCTGCGGGACGCGGTGGCGGTGCTGCGGGCCGCGCGCCCCGACCTCGCACTGGTCGACATCGACCTCGGCGCGGAGAGCGGGTTCGACGTGGTCGAGGCGCTGCACGCCGAGCCGGTCGAGCCGCTCGCCATCGTGCTCATGTCCACCCACGACGAGCTGGAGTTCGCCGATCTGATCGAGGCGAGTTCGGCGCGCGGCTTCGTGCCCAAGTTCGCGTTCTCCGCCGAGCTCATCCGCGGGCTGGTCGGCTGAGTGGCCGTCAGGCGGTGGCATCGAGGTAGATGATCACCGCGCGGACCCGGCGGTGATCGTCGGGGGTCTCGGTGAGGTCGAGCTTGGTCAGGATGCTGCGCACGTGCTTCTCCACCGTGCCCTCGCTGATCCACAGCCGCCTGCCGATGCCGGAGTTCGACAGCCCCTCGGCCATCAGCGTCAGCACCTCGCGCTCGCGCGCGCTGAGCGCCGCCAGCGGGTCGTCCCTGCGCCGGGCCGCGACGAGCTCCTGCACCAGGGCCGGATCGATCACCGATGCGCCGCCCGCGATCCGGTGCACGGTGTCGACGAACTCGTCGACGTCGGTGACCCGGCTCTTGAGCAGGTAGCCGATGCCCTTTCCGCCGTCGAGCAGGTCGAGGGCGTGGTCGACGTCCACGTGGGCGGAGAGCACGAGGATCGCGGTCTCGGGGAACTCCCTGCGGATGCGCAGGGCGGCGTCCAGGCCCTCGGTGGTGTGCGTGGGGGGCATGCGGATGTCGACCAGGGCGAGGTCGGGGCGGTGCTCCGCGACGACGGCGAGGAGCTGCTCGGCGTCGCCCGCCTGACCGATCACCGCCAGGCCCGCGGTGCTGAGCAGGCTCGCCAGGCCCGCGCGCAGCAGGACGTCGTCGTCGGCGAGTGCGACGCGCATCAGCTCCGCGCTTCCGGTGGCTGGATCATCCTCGGCTCCTCCTGTGCTCTGCGCCTGCAGGGCGTCTGGCCAGCACTGTAGCGAGCCGCGGGGCTGTCCGCTGCGCGCAGGATTGCGCCCCCGTTCGGCTATCGGCCGTTCGGCCGACACCGCTGCTGGGAACCAGTCGGCATACTTGTCGACTGCCGAATGCTCGGAACCGCAGCGCCACCGACCCGGAAAGGTTTCATGAACTACGAACCTGCCCCGTTCCTACGGCGCCTCGCCGCCAGGATCCTCGATCTCGCCTTCTGTCTGGTCCTCACCTTCGCGGTGGCGATACCGGTGGGTCTGGTCATCATTCCAGCGGCAGCTGCCACCGGCGGGACCTTCAAGGATGTTGTGCTCACTCTCGGTGCTTGGGGCTGCTACTTCATCGCCTACGTGGGGCTCGAGGTGTTCCTGCTGATGCGCCGTGGCGGCCAGACGCTGGGCAAGGGGCTGCTGGGATTGCGGGTCGTGCCCGCAGGGGAGTGGGCTCGGCCGCGGCTGGCCCCTGGACCGGCGACCATCCGCATGCTGATCATCTTCCTCCCGTTCGTCTTCATGTCGCTGTCCGGCTCCTACCCGGAGTCGGGGATCCTCGATGCGGTCGCCCTGGCGGGGTTCTTCGTGTCGCTTGTCAGCCTGGTTCTCGCAATGCTCCCCGGTCGGCGCCGTGCCGCGCACGACCTGGCCGCGGGCAGTCGCGTGATACGGGCACCGCGGCGAAAGATCGAGCTCAAGAAGGATCTGCTGATGACACTTCCCGGCCGAGTGGACCTGAGCAAACATTGATGAATGCCGTGCCCCGACTCGAGTCGTGCGGCCGGGCCGAAACCTCGCGACAAGTCGGTCACGTCGCGAGGAATCGAATTATCGATCAGCGAACGGTGACCGATTTCGCCAGAGCGCGAGGTTTGTCGATTTCGCGCCCGAGGTCGAGTGCGCAGTAGTAGGCGAGCAACTGCCCGGCGATCAAATGCAAGGTGAGATCGGCGGCTGAATTACCGATCATCGGCAGCGGAAGATATTCAACGAACCCCCTGCGGTCGTCGAGATCGATATCGGCGGGACCGATGCCGATGACCGGTCCGCTGCGTGCGGTGATTTCACTGACCGCTGCCATGGTGGCCGCGTATTCGCCAGGCGAATTATTTCGCGACGGCACGAAAGCCACGGTGAAGAAGCTGGGGTGAATCAGGCTGATGGTCCCGTGTTTGAAGAAACCGGCGGCCATTCCCTCGGCGTGGGTGTAGGAGACTTCCTTGAACTTCAACGCCGACTCACAGGCGGCCGGATAGGACAGGCCGCGGCCGATGAAGAACCAGTCGTCGACCTGGGAGTACTTGGACGCGATGACCTGTACCGCCAGGGCGGAGTCGGCGATGAATTCTTGCGCGATCGTGGGCAATGCCGCCAGTGCATCGATGTTCGCCGCGTAGGCGGCGCTGTCGAGCGCACCGTCCGCTCGGCCCGCCTCCAGTGCGAGCCGGGTGAGTACGACGACTTGGCTGATGATGCTCTTGGTGGAAAGCACGCAGATCTCGGTGCCCGAACCCTGCTGCAGTCGGTGCGTGGCCAAGCGCTCCTGCGTGCTGTTGGGTACGTTGCACACCGAGGTCAGCGTGGCTCCCGCCTGCACGGCGTTGCGGCAGATCTCCAGCGTGTCGAATGTTTCTCCGGACTGGGAGATGGCGATCACCGCCTCGCCCGCGCGTGGAAGCGCGAGATAGCCGGCCTCGTCGGACGGCAGCGCTGTCGAGCGCAGGCCTGCCAGTTCGGCGAGCAGGTACTGGCCCATCTGCGCGACGTAGTAGGCGCTGCCCGCGCCCGCCAGAATTATGGGGCTGCCGTCCGTTGGAACAGCGCAGTCGAATCGCTCGCGGGGCATGGCCAGGACGGTGGCGATCGCCTCGGGGACGTCGTGGATCTCCTTGATCATCCAGTGCGGGAAATCGCCGCGATTCGCCCGGGTGTTGCCGGTGTCGATGGTGGTCCCGGCGCGCTGCACCGGCTGCGGACGACCTCGGTTGTCGGTCGCCCAGAGTTGCACTCCGGTCGGTCGCACAGCGACGACGTCGCCGTCTTCGAGAAACTGGACGGTGTCGCTGACCTCGGTCAATGCGAGCTGATCGCTCGCGAGCACGCCACAGTCACCAGCATGCGCGACGACCAGCGGGCTCTTGTGTTTGGCGCCCCACACCGTGGTCGGATCCGCTGTGCAGACGATTCCGAGCGCGTATTCCCCGTCCAGGCGCGCCGTCACCGCCATGATCGCCTCGAGCACGGTGGTGCCTGCCGCGAGCTGCTGTGCTATCAGGTGAGCGGCCACCTCGGAGTCCGTGGCCGAAGTGAAGAGAATGTCCGCTGCTTCGAGTTCGCGCCGCAGCGCGGCGTGATTCTCGATGACGCCGTTGTGGACGACGGCGACGCGCCGGTCGAAGGACAGGTGCGGGTGTGCATTGCGCTGCTCCACGCCGCCGTGGGTCGCCCACCGGGTGTGCCCGATGGCCAGTGTCGCCTCCGGTAGCCGATCGAAACGGCCGGCCAGAAGAGCCTGTCCGATGGAACCGGTATCTTTCTCCGCTCCGAGCGCACCGCTGTCGGTGTCGAGCCACGCCAAACCCCAGGAGTCATATCCCCGGTATTCGAGCGTGCCGACGCACTCGGCAGTGCGTCTGGTGATGTCGGCGCAAACAGCGGTCATTCCTACAATTCCGCACATTTCTAAATCGTTCCTCCTGGTTTGTTTATTCGATCGCAGGGACAATGCGCGTCACACTATCCGTCCGATCGCCCAGGAGGAAACTCCTACGGGGATGTGGCCGATAGTCGGTCCAGAACTGGACCGACAACGGTGCGGTAAGCATCGGTGGAGTCCGACCCGGCATGCACCGGCCGCGCAGGATCGAGATACCACTGTGCCAACCGGAAGAATTCCATGCGGCTCCGCACCGACCCATGCCGTGCGGCCACACCATCGACGAGGCGCCCCTGTACATCGTGGCGAGCCGGATTGTTCGCGGGTATGGCGACCAGCGTCTGTAACACGGCGAAAGCTTCCTCGAACAGCATCGCCTCGTGCGCGGGGCCGTCGTAGCCGAGGTCGAAGTCGATCAGGGTCAGCCCCGCGCCATGGGCGATGGCGTTGCCCGGCCACCGATCGCCGATCACGAGGTTGTGGTCGTGCGCTCGGCAGATCAGCTCCTGATGACGCAGCGCCAGAGCGTTGAGCACTGCGGGGTCGGTTGTCGGGTCCTCGAGTACCTTCCGCAGGGACCGACCCGGCAGGTACGCGTACTCGATCGCCTCTTCGCTATCGGCCGCGGGATAGATCACCGCGGAGGGAACGCCGATCTCCTGCAGGCGGTGTGTCAGTTCTCGCTGGGCGGCCGCACCGCGGCTCGCGATGCGCAGCTGAACCGGGGCGGCGCGCAGCAGCGCGGCGACGTAGTCCTCGTTCGGGTTCGGGGTGATCGGTTTACGCAGTACCGTTCCGGCACGGTGCCGATTCGTCCGCGCTGTGTGTGCAGGCACGAACGCGGCGAGCCGCTCGAGCTCGTCGGAGGCCAGCTTCGCGATGAGCTCGAGGCAGGTCCGCAGCTCGGTTTCGGCGAGCACAAGAGGCGCTTTGACGAGCAATCGGCGTCCATGGTCGTTGGGCCGGACGAGCAAGCCGTTCTCGGCGCAGGCCGAACTCGTGCGGGTCACCCAGGCTTCGCGAAGCCGGTCCCGGGCGGGGGTGAGCGACGCGATCAGCCCGAGCCGGCGCACCTCGAACCGCTCGTCGAAGATCTCAGCCAGCATGGCCGCGAACGCATGCTCCCGGGCAGCCCATTGATCGCGCGATTCGACGAGCACCTCGAGGCCCGCGAGGGCCGCCGCGCAGGAAACCGGATGTCCACCGTAGGTGAACTCCGCGTCGTTGTACTGCACAACCGCAGCCAGATCACGCCGGGCCAGGACGGCAGCGAGTGGATAGCCGGACGAGAACGCCTTCCCGAGGCAGATCATGTCGGGGAAGACCCCGGTCGCTTCGCTCACGAACAGATGCTTGCCGAGCCAACCGAAGGTCTGGATCTCGTCGAAGATCAGCAGCACACCCGCTGCGGTGCAGGCTCGCCGCAGCTCGGCCAGGTCGTCGCCGATGTCCCGGGCCGCGAGACCGTTCGACACCAGCGCCGGGTCCAGGATCGCTGCCGCGAGATCGCCGCGGGAGTGCACCAGCCGAGTCAGTGCCGAGATGGTCGGCGCTTCGGCGAAGGCCGCAGCCGAGTCATCGGCCACCAGTCGTCCGGCGTGGCTGTCGGCCAGCCCGAGTGTGAGATGCGTTTCTCCATGCCAGGCACCCGGCAGGCAGGCGATTCGCTGCCGCCGCGTGTGCAGTCTGGCGAGTTTGACCGCTGTCTCCACGGCGTCGGATCCGTCTGCCAGCTTCAGCGCGACCGCGTCCAGTCCGGTCGGCGCCAGTTCGGCGATCCGCTGGGAGAGCAGGAAGAAGGGCAGGGTACCGAACCGTGAGGACGCGAACGCCACCTGCTTGGCCTGCACCTCCACCGCCGCGACGATCGCGGGGTGGCCGTGTCCGAGCGCCAAGTTCATCGTCTGTGATGACAAGTCGACGAAGCGCCTGCCGTCGGCCACGGTGAAGTATGCGCCCTTGGCATGCACGATCGGTGGATAGTGCGGATGCAGCGCGGCCATCACCACGGAACGCTGCGGGGCGGTAGTGACTTCGGATCCGATGGTGTGCATCGCGGATCACCAACTCCTGATTGATTCGCCGAAAAGTCGGCATGGTGAGCTTCTTCGACGAGGAGACCCGAACACCCGGAGCGCTCCTCGTCCGTCCTGCTGAGCGATGGGCTCGCATGGCAGGTGAGGTTCCCCCGCTTTGTTGGAGGGCGGGGATATCAGGTTCCGGCGGGGACCGGGTGATGGTAGATGGCTTCGAACTCGTCGGGTGATCGCCAG
>NZ_JBHVAK010000096.1:0-15390 GCF_042667085.1 Nocardia sp. NPDC057353 | reverse complement strand
CAACACCGCATCCGACAGCGACACCACCCCCGCCACACACGCCGCCACCAACTCACCCACCGAATGCCCGAGCACGAAATCCGGCACCACACCGAGGGACTCGACCAGCCGGAACAACCCGTACTGCACGGCGAACAGCTCCAGCTGCACCACATCGGTGCGTCCGGAATCCGCGAGCTCCCCGGCACCGGCCACCGCGTCGTAGGCCGCGGCGAACACCGGGAACGCCGCGCGCAGCTCGCGGCCCATCCCGGCCCACTCCGACCCCTGACCGGAGAAGACGAAGGCGAGCCTGCCGTCCGGCACGACCGGCAGGCTCTCCGCCGCCGCGGCGGCCCGCACCCCGGCGACCAGCTCCGCGCGCTCGCGGCCGAGCACCACCGTCCTGTGGTCGAGCTCCGCCCGCCCGTCGACCAGCGCCAGCGCCAGGTCGGCGAGCGCGATCCGCTCGTCCGCGACCAGCGGGAGCAGCCGCTCGGCCTGCGCGCGCAGCGCGCCGGATGTCCTGCCGGACAGCACGATCGGCGTGATCGGCGGGGCATCGGCCTGCGGGCCGGGCGCGGCGGCGGGCGCCTGCTCCAGCACGACGTGCGCGTTGGTCCCGCTGAACCCGAACGATGAAACTCCGGCCCGCCGCGGCCGGTCGTGCTCCGGCCACGGCCGCGGTTCGGTCAGCAGCCGCACCGCGCCATCGGCCCAGTCGACGTGCGGGGTCGGCGCGTCGACGTGCAGCGTGGCAGGCAGTAGCCCGCGGCGCATCGCCTCGACCATCTTGATGACGCCCGCGACGCCGGCGGCGGCCTGGGTGTGGCCGATGTTCGACTTGATCGAGCCGAGCCATAGCGGCTCTGCGCGGTCCCTGCCGTAGGTCGCGAGCAGCGCCTGCGCCTCGATCGGGTCGCCGAGCGTGGTCCCGGTGCCGTGGGCCTCGACGGCGTCGACATCCGCTGCGGCCAGCCCGGCGGCGGCCAGCGCCTGGTTGATCACCCGCTGCTGGGCGGGGCCGTTCGGCGCGGTCAGCCCATTGGAGGCGCCGTCGGAGTTCACCGCGCTCCCCCGGACGACGGCGAGCACCGGGTGGCCGTTGCGCCTGGCGTCCGAGAGCCGCTCGACGAGGAGCAGCCCCGCCCCCTCCGACCACCCGGTACCGTCCGCGGCCGCCGCGAACGCCTTGCACCGTCCGTCCGGCGCCAGGCCGCGCTGCCTGCTGAACCCGATGAAGGAGACCGGGGTCGACATCACCGACACCCCGCCCGCCAGCGCGAGGTCGCACTCCCCGTTGCGCAGCGCCTGGGCCGCGAGGTGCAGCGCGACCAGCGACGACGAGCAGGCCGTGTCCACGGTCACCGCCGGGCCCTCCAGCCCGAAGGTGTAGGCGACGCGGCCGGAGGCCACGCTGGCCGCCGACCCGATACCGGCGTGGCCGGACTGCTCGTCGGCGCCTGCCGGGAAGAGCGTCGCGTAGTCGCCGTACATCACGCCGGCGAAGACCCCGGTCCGGCTGCCGCGCAGCGACAGCGGGTCGATCCCGGCGCGCTCGAACGCCTCCCACGAGGTCTCCAGCAGCAGCCGTTGCTGCGGGTCGGTCGCCAGCGCCTCCCGCGGCGAGATCCCGAACAGCGCCGGGTCGAAATCGGCGGCACCGTCCAGAAATCCGCCGGAGCGGGTGTAGCTGGTGTTGGGCCGCTCGCCGGTGGGGTCGTACAGCGCCGCGAGGTCCCAGCCCCGATCGGCGGGGAAGTCGGTGACGGCGTCCCGGCCCGCGAGCGCGAGTTCGACGAGATCGTCCGGCGAACGGACCCCGCCCGGGTAGCGGCAGCTCATCGCCACGATGGCGATCGGCTCGTCGGTCGCGGCACCGGCGGCGCGGCGCGGCGCGGCGGCCGGTTGGCGGTCGAGCACCTGATCCAGCACGAATTCGGCGAGCGCCAGCGGCGTGGGGTGGTCGAAGACCAGTGTGGCGGGCAGCCGCAGCCCGGTGGCCGTCGCCAGCAGGTTGCGCAGCTCGACCGCGGTGAGCGAATCGAAGCCGAGATCGGCGAATTGCCGCTCCGGGGCGATCGCCGCGGCACCTTCGTGGCCGAGCACCGCGGCGACCCGGTCCCGCACCAGGTCGAGGAGGCGGCGGCGGCGCTCCTCCGGCGTCGCGTCCGCGGCGAAGGCGATCGTTCCCCGCGTCCGGCGGTGCGCGCCGCCGGTGAGCGCGCGCAGCAGCGCGGGCGGGTCGGTCCGCGCTGCCGCGAGGTCGAGCCGGACCGGGACGAGCACCGCGTCCGCGGACCGCAGCGCCAGGTCGAACAGCGCCAGCCCCTGCTCGACGGTGAGCGGGCGCACGCCGCCGCGTTCGATCCGGCGGGTGCCCGCGCTGTCGAGGGTGGCCGCCATCCCGGTGGCCCCGGCCCACGGGCCCCAGGCCAGCGCGGTGGCGGGGAGTCCGTGCGCCCGCCGGTCGACGGCGATGGCGTCCAGGAAGGCGTTGGCCGCGGCGTACGCCGTCTGGCCCGCGCTGCCGAAGGTGCCCGCGGCCGAGGAGAAGAGCACGAACGCGTCGAGGTCGAGGCCCGCGGTGAGCTCGTGCAGCGCGACGGCGGCGTCGATCTTGGGGCGCAGCACCGCCGCCAGCTGCTCCGGCCGCTGGGTCGCGAGCATCCCGTCGGCCAGCACGCCCGCGGTGTGTACCACGGCGGTGAGCGGGTGCTCGGCGGGGATGCCATCGAGCAGCGCCGCCAGTTCCGCGCGGTCGCCGACGTCGCAGGCGACCGCGGTGACTTCGGCACCGAGCTCGGTCAGCGCCGCCACCGCCGCGGCGGGCACCGGCCGCCGCGCGGCCAGGATCAGGTGCCGCACGCCGTGCTCGCGCACCAGGTGCGCGGCGACGGCGGAGCCGAGCGCCCCGGTCGCGCCGGTCACCAGGACACTGCCATCCGGGTTCAAGCCCGCGTCGGCCGCGCCGGGGAGGCCGGCCCGGCGCAGCCGCGGGACCAGGACCGCGCCGTCCCTGAGCACCAGCTCCGGCTCGTCGGCGCGGGCGAGCGCGGCGGGCAGCGCGGCCACCGACCGCTCGTCCAGATCGATCAGGGTCAGCCGCCCCTGGTGCTCCAGCCGCGCCGCGCGGACCAGGCCCCACAGCGGGGCGTGCACCAGGTCGACCGGCGCACCCGGCCCGGCCGCCCCCCTGGTGAGGACGGTGATTCCACAGTCCGCGAAACGCTCGTCGGCGAGCAGGGACCGCAGCTCCTCGACCGCCCGCGCGACCGCGGCCCGCGCTGCCGCCGCGATATCGGTGACCGGGGCGTCCGGCAGCAGCGCGAGCAGGACGGTGGCAGGCACCGGCGCACCCGCGTCGATCGCGGCGGCCAGTGCCGCCCGATCCGGGTAGCACGGAACCCCCAGCCCCGGCACCGCGCCGAGCACGGCGGCCGCGGCGGTACCTTGCGACACCGGGCCTTCGACGGCGACCCACTCCACCCGGTACATCGCGTCGAGTACCGCGGCCTCCCGGTCGCGGGCGGCAGGCCTGGTGACCAGCTCGCCGATGGTCAGCACCGGCGTGCCGTCCCGGTCGGTGGCCTCGACCGCGACGCCGGAGCCCGCCGGGCGCAGCCGCACCAGCAGCGCGCCTGCGCCGGTCGCGTGCAGCCGGATGTCCCGCCAGGAGAACGGCAGTTCCAGTGGGCCCGCCCCGCCGCCAAGCCCCAGCGGGTGCAGCGCGGCGTCCAGCAGCGCGGGGTGCAGCCCGAACCGGCCGCTGTCGGCCTGCTCGGCCTGTGGGAGCTCGACCTCGGCGAAGAGCTCGTCGCCGTGCCGCCATGCCGCTACCAGCCCGCGGAAGGCGGGGCCGTACTCCAGGCCGTGCTCGGCCATGCGGTCGTAGAAGTCGTGGAGCGGAAGCTCGACCGCGGCCAGCGGCGGCCGTGCCGTGCCGCGCTCGGCGGGCTCCGGCGCCGCCTCGGCGAGCAGGCCGCTCGCGTGCCTGGTCCAGGTGCCGCCTGCGACCCGCGCGTGCACGGTCAGCGGGCGCCTGCCGTCGGCGGCCCGCGGGCCCGCCAGCACCTGCAGCTCGGTGCGGCCGGAATCGGGCAGCGGCAGCGGCGCCTCCATCGTCAGCTCCTCGACCAGGTCGGCACCGGCCTCGGCGGCGGCGCGCAGCGCCAGCTCGACAAGGACCGCGCCCGGCTGCAGCACCGCGCCGAGCACGACGTGCTCGGCGCACCACGGCGTCCTGGCCGGGTCCAGCTCACCGGTCAGCAGCACGGTCTCCGGCCCCGCGACCGGGAGCACCGCGTCGAGCAGCGGGTGCCCGGTGCTCGACGCGCCCGGCCGCGCCACGGGCCGCGGCCAGAACCGCCGCCGCTGGAAGGGGTAGGTCGGCAGCGGGACGTGGTGCCGCTGCCCGGCGGGCAGCAGCGTGGGCCAGTCGACCGGGAAGCCGGCGCAGTGCAGCTCGCCGAGCGCGGTGAGCAGGGTGTCCCGCTCCGGCCTTCCCTGGCGCAGGCAGGCCGCCGCGCCGATCTCCGCGGGCAGCAGCTCCCCGGCGAGGGCGGTCAGCGTGCCGTCCGGCCCCAGCTCGAGCACGGCGGTGACGCCGAGCCCGGTCAGCGCCCGCACACCGTCCGCGAACCGGACGGCCTCCCTGGCGTGCCGCACCCAGTACCCGGGGTCGCGGAGCAGCGCTCCGGCCGGTTCGCCGGTGACCCCGGAGATCACCGGCAGCACCGGCTCCATGAACTCGATCTCGGCGCAGACCCGCGCGAAATCGGCGAGCATCGGCTCGACCAGCGGGGAGTGGAACGCGTGCGACACCCGCAGCTCGGTGGTCTTGCGGCCGCGCGCCGCGAAGCAGGCGGCGAGCTCGCGCACGGCGTCCGCCGCACCCGAGATCACCACGGCCGCCGGGCCGTTCACCGCCGCGATCGAGACCGCGTCCGGAAGCAGCTCCGCCACTTCGGCCTCGGAGCCCTGGATCGCGGCCATGGCGCCGCCTGCGGGCAGTGCCTGCATCAGGCGGCCGCGCGCGACCACCAGCCGCACCGCGTCGGCCACCGAGAGCCCGCCGGCGACGCACACGGCGGTGATCTCGCCGACCGAGTGGCCGAGCACCGCGTCCGCCGTCACCCCAGCGGCTTCCAGCAGCCGGAAGAGCGCGTACTCCAGGGCGAAGAGCGCGGGCTGCGCGAACTCGGTGCGGTCCGGCACCGTCGCCGGGCCGTCCGTGGCGACCAGCGCGCGCAGCTCGCCCCGCAGCGCGGGCTCCACCAGGTCGCAGACCTCGTCGAAGGCCGCGGCGAAGGACGGGAATGCCGCGTACAGGTCGCGGCCCATCCCCGCGCGCTGCACCCCCTGCCCGGCGAAGAGCAGCCCGAGCCGGGGCGCGGGGTGCGCCGCACCGGTGGGCCCGCCTGGCGCGCCCACCGCGACGGCGCCGAGGCCGCGGCGGAGCGCGGCCCCGTCCCCGGCGACGACGACGGCTCGGTGCTCCAGCGCCGCGCGGCCGGTCAGCAGTGCCCGCGACAGCGCGGCGAGCTCAGGTTCCCCCGCCGACTCCAGGAATTCGAGCAGCCTGGCCGCCTGCGCGGCCACCGCCGCCGCGGTCCGCCCGGAGACGGCGAAGGGCAGCGCGGGCACCGGCTCCGCCGCTGCGGCGGCGGGCGCCGGGAGCGGCGGCTGCTCCAGCACCACGTGCGCATTGGTCCCGGTGACGCCGAACGAGGAGATCGCGGCCCGCCGCGGCCTTCCGGTCTCCGGCCACGGCACCGCCTCGGTCGCCAGCCGGAGCTCGCCCGCCGCCCAGTCGACGTGCGGGCTCGGCGCATCGACGTGCAGCGTCTTCGGCACCCAGCCGTGCCGCATCGCCTCGATCATCTTGATGATCCCGGCCACCCCCGCGGCGGCCTGGGTGTGCCCGATATTGGACTTGATCGAGCCGAGCAGGAGCGGCTGCGCCCGTTCCTGCCCGTAGGTGGCGAGCAGGGCCTGCGCCTCGATCGGGTCGCCGAGCACCGTTCCGGTGCCGTGCGCCTCGACCACGTCGACGTCGCCGGGGCGCAGCCCGCCGTTCCGCAGCGCCTGCCGGATCACCCGCTGCTGCGCCGGTCCGTTCGGAGCGGTCAGGCCGTTGGAGGCGCCGTCCTGGTTGATCGCCGTGCCGCGCACCAGCGCCAGCACCGGGTGCCCGTTCCTGCGCGCCTCGGACAGCCGCTCGACCAGCACCAGCCCGACCCCCTCCGACCAGCTCGCGCCGTCGGCGGCGGCCGCGAACGACTTGCACCGCCCGTCCGGTGCCAGCCCGCGCTGCCTGCTGAACTCCACGAACGAGCTCGGCGTCGACATCACCGTCACCCCGCCCGCGACGGCGAGCGCGCAGTCCCCCGCGCGCAGCGCCCGCACCGCGAGGTGCAGCGCGACGAGCGAGGACGAGCAGGCGGTGTCGACCGTGACCGCGGGCCCCTCCAGCCCGAAGGTGTAGGCGATCCGCCCCGAGGCGATACCGCCGGAGCTCCCCAGCCCTACGTAACCGCCGAGGTCGTCGGCCTCGCCGTCGAGGTTGAGCGCGTAGTCGTGGTACATCACCCCGGCGAAGACGCCGGTCGCGCTGCCGCGCAGCCCGGAAGGGTCGATCCCCGCGCGCTCGAAGAGCTCCCACGAGGTCTCCAGCAACAGCCGCTGCTGCGGGTCCATCGCCAGCGCCTCGCGCGGTGAGATCCCGAAGAACTCCGCGTCGAAATCGGCGGCATCGTGCAGGAATCCGCCGGAGCGGACGTAGGAGGTGCCGGGGTGTTCCGGGTCGCTGTCGAACAGGGCGTCGAGATCCCAGCCGCGGTCGGCCGGGAAGTCCGAGATCACGTCGGCGCCGTCGGCGACCAGCCGCCACAGCCCGTCGGCGTCGGCCACCCCGCCGGGGTACCGGCAGGCCACCGCGACGATGGCGATGGGGTCGTCGTCGGCGGCGGCCACCGGCTCCGGCGCGCTGTCCACCGCCCCGGTCCCGGCACCCGTCAGCTCGGCGACGAGGTGCGGGACCAGCGTCTCGGTGTCCGGGTAGTCGAAGACCAGCGTCGCGGGCAGCCGCAGCCCGATGGCGGCGCCGAGCCGGTTCCGGAACTCGACCGCGGTGAGCGAGTCGAACCCCAGCTCGGTGAAGGTGCGCCTCGGCTCGAGCACGACGGCCGACGGGTAGCCGAGCACCAGCGCGGCCTGCGTGCGCACGATGTCGAGCAGCGCCCTGCCGCGCTCGGCCGGGGCCAGCGCCGCGAGCCGCGCCGCCGAACCGATGCCCGCCGCGGCGGCCCGCCTGGCGGGCAGCCGGACCAGCCCGCGCAGCACCGCGGGCAGCGCATCCGGCTGCGTGGCGGCGGCGTCACGAAGTCGAGGCAGGTCGAGGCCGATCGGCACCAGCGCGGCGTCGGCGTGCCCCACCCCAGCGTCGAAGAGCGCGAGGCCGTCGGCGGTGGTGAGCGGGACCAGCCCGCGCCGCGCGCCGCGCTCCAGCCCGGCTCCGGAGAGCTTCCCGGTCATCCCGCTCGGGGTCTCCCACATCCCCCAGGCCAGCGCCGACCCGGCCAGCCCCGCTTCGCGCCGCCGCTGGGCGACGGCATCGACGACGCTGTTCGCTGCGGCGTAGTTGGCCTGCCCGGGGCTGCCGAGCACTCCCGCCGCCGAGGAGAAGAGCACGAAGGCGGCGAGCGGCAGGTCGCGGGTCAGCTCGTCGAGTACAAGGGCGGCGTCGACCTTCGGCCGGAACACCGCGTCCAGCCGCTCGGGGGTGAGCGCCGCGACGGTGCCGTCGTCCAGCACCCCCGCGGTGTGCACGACGGCGGTGAGCGGGGACGCGGCGGGCACCGCCGCGAGCAACGCGCGCACGGCGTCCCGATCGGCCACGTCGCAGACCGCGGCCCCGACCTCGGCACCGAGCCCGGCCAGTTCGGCGCAGAACTCGGCGGGCACCCCGCCGCGCCCGGCGAGCAGTAGACTGCGCACCCCGTGCGCGACGACCAGGTGCCGGGCGACGAGCCTGCCTATGGTGCCACTCGCGCCGGTGACCAGCACCGTTCCCGTTCCGAATGCCGCCGCGGCTGCCCCGTCGCCCGCCGCGCGCTCCAGCCGCGGCACCAGCAGCTCGCCGCCGCGCAACGCCGCCTGCCCCGCCGCGACGGCCGCGGGCAGGACCCCGTCCACCTCGTCGGCGTCCGCGTCGAGCAGCACGAACCGGCCGGGGTGCTCCGCCTGTGCGGACCGCACCAGCCCCCAGACCGCGGCGTGCGCGAGGTCGGCGGGCGCCGCGTCGGCCCCGGCGGCGACTCCGCCGCGGGTCAGCACCACCAGCGGCGTCCCGGCGAACCGCTCATCGGCGAGCCAGGACCGCACCAGCTCGAGCACCTCGCCCACCACCCGGCGCACCCGGTCCGCGTCGTCCGGCCCGGGGCCGCCAGGCACCGGTGCGAGCACGGCGGCGGGCAGCGCGAAGCCGTCGTCCAGCGCTGCGGCCAGCGCGTGCGGGTCGGCGACGTCGGCACCGAGCCGCACCGCCGCGAAGCCGCTCGCCACCGACGCCGCCGCAGGCTGCCAGCCCACCCGGTACAGCGCCGCGGCCGCACCGGGCTCGGCGAGTCCGCCCGCGGCCAGCGGGCGCACCGTGAGCGAGTCGGCGGCGGCCACCGCCCGGCCGGTCTCGTCGCAGACCAGGACCGACATCGCCGCCGCGCCGTCGGCCCGCAGCCGGACCCGCAGCGCGGCCGCGCCGGTCGCGTAGAGCGTCGCCGATCGCCAGGAGAACGGGATCCGGCCGCCCGGCGTGCGCTCCCACTCCGGCAGCAGCGCGGCCGCGTGCAGCGCGGCGTCGAGCAGCGCGGGGTGCAGGCCGAAACCTGCCGCCGTGCCCGCGACCGATTCCGGCAGCGCCACCTCCGCGTAGACCTCGGCGCCGAGCCGCCACGCCGCCCGCAGCCCGCGGAAGGCGGGGCCGTACTCGAAGCCGGCCGCCGCCGCCCGGTCGTACAGCTCCGCGATCTCCACCGGCGCCGCGCCCGCGGGCGGCCAGCTCGCCGCGCCGGTCGGCTCCGCCCCGGTGCCGGTCGCCAGCACCCCGGTCGCATTCCGGACCCAGGTCTCGTCGCCCGCGCGCGGCGCCCTGGAGTGGATGGAAAAGCTGCGGCGCCCCGACTCGTCCGGCCCCGCCACCTCCAGCTGCACCGCCACACCGCCGTCCCGCGGCAGCGTCAGCGGCGCCTCCATGGTGAGCTCGTCGACCCGGTCGCACCCGAGCTGCTCCCCGGCCCGCCAGGCCAGCTCCAGCAGCGCGGTGCCAGGAACGAGGACGGTGCCCGCGACGGCGTGCTCGGCGAGCCAGGGGTGGGCGGCCACCGAAAGCAGCCCGGTGCAGAGCAGCCCGCCGGAGTCGGCGAGCACCACCGCGGCACCCAGCATGGGATGCTCCGCGGCGCGCAGCCCGGCCGCGGTCACGTCGCCGGTGCCCGGCCCCATCTCCAGCCAGTAGCGCCGGTGCTCGAACGCGTAGGTCGGCAGCTCGGCGTCGGTCGGCACCCCAGCGAACCCGGCGCGCGGGTCGACCGGGAGGCCGTGCGCCCACGCCTCGGCCAGTGCCTCGGCGATGCGCCGCGGCCCGCCCGCGTCGCGGCGCAGCGTCCCGAAGGTCACCGCCGTCGGCTCATGCGCGTCGATCGCCTGCTCGATCGCGGGGACCAGCACCGGGTGCGAACTCACCTCGACGAAGGCGAGGACCCCCTCGGCCAGCAGGGCCTCCACCGCGGGCAGGAAACGCACCGGCTGCCGCAGGTTCGCCACCCAGTACTCGGCGCCGAGCTCGGTGCCGTCGACGGCGCGGTCGTGCACGGTCGAGTACAGCGGGATCCGACCCGCACGGGGGGTGATGCCCGCGAGCGCGGTACGCAGCGCCGCCGCGACGGTGTCCACCTGGGCCGAGTGCGAGGCGTAGTCGACCTCGACCGGCCGCACCCTGACCCCGGCGGCGCGGCACTCGGCGACGATCTCGGCCAGCGGGCCCGGCTCGCCGGCGAGCACCGTCGCGGCGGGGCCGTTCAGCGCGGCGATCGAGACCAGGTCGCCGAAGCGGGCGATCCGCTCCCCGGCCGCCGCCGCGCCGAGCCCCACCGACACCATGCCGCCGTGCCCGGCGAGCCGCTCCGCGATCAGCGCGCTGCGCCGGACCACCACGAGCGCGGCATCCGCGAGGTCGAGCGCGCCCGCGACGCAGGCCGCGGCGATCTCGCCCTGCGAGTGCCCGACCAGCACCCGCGGCGCCACCCCGCCCGCCTCCCACACCGCGGCCAGCGCCACCATGACGGCGAATGAGACCGGCTGCACGACATCGGCCCGCTCCAGCTCCGGCCCCTCCCCCGCGAGCGCCGCCAGCAGCGACCACCCGGTCAGCGGGTCGAGCACCGCGGCGCACTCGCGCAGCCGTTCCGTGAAGACCGGGTCGGTGCCGAGCAGCTCGCGGCCCATCCCGGCCCACTGCGCGCCCTGCCCGGGAAAGACGAAGGCGACCGGGCGTTCCAGCGCCTCCCCCGCGCACACCCCGGCCGCAGGCTCGCCCGCCGCCAGCGCGGCGAGCCCGAGCACCGCCTCCCCGTGCGCGGCGGCGACCACGGCGCCGCGGTACTCCAGCGGCGTCCTCGTCGAGGCGAGTGCGGCACCGATCTCGGCGGGCCGCGCCTCCGGCCGCGCGGCCAGGTGCGCACGCAGCCGCTCGGCCTGCATGCGCAGCCCGGCCGCGCTCCGGGACGACAGCACCAGCGGGTGCGGCCGCGCGGCGTCGGCCGGCGCGGGCCGCGGGGCGGGCCCGGCCGCCTCCTCGATGATGACGTGCGCGTTCGTGCCGGACACGCCGAAGGCGGAGACCGCGGCGCGGCGCGGCCGGCCCGGCTCCGGCCAGTCCCGTGCCGCGGTGACCAGCTCGACCGCGCCGGACTCCCAGTCCACCTGCGGACTCGGCCGATCCAGGTGCAGCGTCGCGGGTACCAGCCGATGGCGCAGCGCATGCACCATCTTGATGACGCCCGCGACGCCCGCCGCGGCCTGGGTGTGCGCGATGTTCGACTTGATCGAGCCGAGCAGCAGCGGCCGGTCCGCCTGCCGGTCCGCGCCGTAGGTGGCCAGCAGCGCCTGCGCCTCGATCGGATCGCCGAGCACGGTGCCGGTGCCGTGCGCCTCCACCACGTCCACGTCGGCCGCGGTCAGCTCCGCGTCGGCGAGCGCCTGGCGGATCACCCGCTGCTGGGCGGGGCCGTTCGGGGCCGTCAGCCCATTCGAGGCGCCGTCCTGGTTCACCGCGGTACCGCGGACCACCGCGAGGATCCGGTGCCCGTTGCGCTGTGCGTCGGAGAGCCGCTCCAGCAGCAGCAGCCCGGCGCCCTCACCCCAGCCGGTGCCGTCCGCCGCCGCCGAGAACGACTTGCAGCGGCCGTCGGCCGCGCCGCCGCCCTGCCTGGACATGGTCACGAACGGCGCGGGCGTCGCCATCACGGTCGCGCCGCCCGCGATCGCCATCGAGCACTCGCCGGAGCGCAGCGACCGCACCGCGAGGTGCAGCGACACCAGCGAGGACGAGCACGCGGTGTCGACGGTGACCGACGGCCCCTCCAGCCCGAAGGTGTACGAGATCCGCCCGGAGGCAACGCTCCCCGCGACAGCCGTCGCGAAGTGCCCCTCCAGCTCGGCCGGGAGCACCGTGCGCGAGGCGTAGTCGTGGTACATCAGCCCGGCGAACACCCCGGTCCGGCTGCCGCGCAGCGACATCGGATCCAGTCCGGCGCGCTCGAACAGCTCCCAGGAGAGCTCGAGCAGCAGCCGGTGCTGCGGGTCCATCGCCAGCGCCTCGCGCGGGGAGATGCCGAACAGCCCGGCGTCGAACTCCCCGGCGTCGTGCAGGAAGGCGCCGTGCCTGGTCCCCGAGGTCCCGGCCCGGCCGGAGCCGGGGTCGAACAGGTTCTCGACGTCCCAGCCGCGATCGACCGGGAACTCCGAGACCGCGTCCCGCCCCTGCGCGGCCAGGTCCCACAGCAGCTCCGGGCTGTCCGCGCCACCGGGGTAGCGGCAGGACATCCCGACGATCGCGACCGGCTCGCGCTCGCTCTCCTCCAGATCGCGGATGCGCCGGTTGGCCTGCCGCAGATCCGCCGTCATCCGGCGGAGGTACTCGACCAGCTTCGCTTCGTCCGCCAACGGGGTGCCCCTTGTCACGCTGCCCGGATACCGTTATTTCCGAGGCACGGCACGCCTCGGGAATACTGGAGAGTCAAGTGCGGGCCGCCCCCTAGAACCAACCCCTAGCAGGCCCCACGATCCGGAAATCGGCCTGCGAGCACCGGGCTGTGGAAATTCCTCAGGCGCTGTCCGCGGCGAGCACGCGGAGCACGAGGCGAATTTCTTTCCGACCGGCGACACCGAGCTTTCGATAAACACGGGTCAGGTGTTGCTCGACGGTGCTGACGGTGATACTCAATTTGCGGCTGATTTCCCGATTCGTGTGCTCCAGCGCGGCCAGCCGCGCCACCGCCAATTCCGAATCCGTCAGCGTCACGGAATCGTCGGCCTGCGATTCCGAATCGTCCGCCACATCGAGGTGCGCGACCAGGTCGGGCGTGAGCAGCCGGGTGCACATGGCCTCCACCCCGACGATCTGCGCCAGATTCCATGCCCGCCGCGCGGTGGAGCGCGCCCGGCCGGAGAGCCCCAGTTCGCGGAATGCCCTGCTCAGCTCCACCAGCACCAGGATCATCTCCAGGCTCTCCTCGGCCCCGCTCAGCACGGTGAGCGCCTCCTGCAGCAGCGTCGGCCGCTCGCGCAGCGGCCGGGCGGCCGCCGAGATCCGCAGCGCGGCCGCCCGCACCATGGGGTCATGGCCGCCGGAGTGCCTGCGCTGCTGGTCCGCCAGGTTCCGCGCCTGCTCGGCCTCGCCGAGCGCCAGCCGCGCCGCCGCCGCCGAGGTACGCCACGGCAGGTACCCCGGCGTGTCCATACCCCAGCCGCGCAGCAGCTCGCCGCAGGTGCCGAAATCAGCGAGCGCGGCGTCCGGCCGCCCGGCCGCCAGCCGATACTCGCCCCTGGCATGCAGGTACAGCGGGCCGAAATGGGTCTGGAAGGCGGCATCGGGGACCGGGTGGTTCAGCCACGCCGCCGCCTCCTCGGCGCGCCCCATCACGGTGCACGCGGAGATCAGCACGGCCAGCGGGGCGCAGATGCCGATGCCCCAGCCGCGCGCAGGCATGAGCTCCAGCGCCCGCAGCGCGTAGCGCGCGGCGGTCGGCGGCTGCCCGCGCCTGGCCGCGATCAGCCCGCGCACCGCGCAGAGCACCGCCTCCCAGGTCGTCGTCTGCCGCTCGGCGGCCTCCCGCATCAGCGCCTCGCACCACGATTCGGCGAAATCGGTGCAGCCGGCGTAGATCGCGGCCAGCAGCGCGCCGACCATCGCCTCCATCGACTCCGACGGCAGCGACCAGCCGTTCGCGATCTCCCGCAGCGCGGCCCCGGTCTGCGGGTCGGACCCGCCCCGCAGCACGCCGCGCAGGGTCTCGAAGACCCGCGGACCGCGCCCGGTCAGGATCGGACGGTTGAGCTCGCCCGCGGGCGGCGCGCTGCGCGGCCCGGTGGCGCGCGACGGCCAGAGGAACTCGATCCACTCCATGACCACGACCGTCTCCGGCCCCGGTTGCTGCCCGTCGTCGCCCGCCGCGGCGCGCACGCGCCGCAGGCACTCGGCAGCATCGTCCAGCCGCCCGTGCCAGATCAGGTAGGCCACCAGCTCCAGCGCGCGCGGGCCGTGCAGGTGCCCCTCGCGCGCGGTGTCGAGCAGCGAATCGAACCACCGGTGCGCGAAGCCGGGGTCGCTCATCCACTCCACGGCGAACCGGACCACGGAGATGTCCGCACGCTCGTGCAGGTCAGGGCAGGTCTCGGCGGCCATCCGCAGGCATTCGAGCGCGAACTCGGGGTCGTCGGCGGCGAGTGCGTCGACCGCGGCCTCGCGCAGCACCTTGTACGCCCACGGCTCGTCGGCCGCGCCCGCGCGCAGCAGGTGGCGCGCGATATCTCCGGCCGCGCGGCCGTCCTCGTACAGCAGCCAGGCCGCCCCGCAGTGCAGCGCCACCCGCTCCTCCGGCGGCAGCCGGTCGACGACAGCCGTCTCGAACCCGGCGTTCCGGAACCGGCACCCCTCGGTCAGCCCGGCCGCGGCGAGCGAGTCGACGATCCACTCGACCACGGCGGCCCGCTCGCCGACGAGCCGGGCGATCCTGGCCGGTGCCGCGTCCGCGCCGAGCACCGCGATCGCGGTCGCGACCGCCACCGTCCCCTCGCCCGCGCTGTGCAGCAGCGCCATGAACGCGCGGGAGAGCTCGTCGTGCACGCCGCAGCCCGCGCGCCGCTCGGCATCGAGCGCGGTGGCACCCTGGATCAGGTACTCCTCGGCCCCCACCCGGACCAACAGCGGATTCCCGCCGGTCAGCGCATGGAACTCCGGAGTGAGCGCGGCGGCCCGCTCCGCCCCGAGCTGCTCGGTCAGCAGCTCGGCCACTCCGTCCCGGCCGAGCGGCCCCAGCCGCAGCCGCCACGCCCTCGAGTTCCGCACCAGCTCGGACCGGAACGGACAGGAGGTGGCCCGCCCATTGTCGTTGTCGGTCACCACCAGCAGCAGCCGGAGCGAGGGCAGCCTGCGCAGCAGGAAGCACAGCACCTGCAGCGACGCGAAGTCCACGTGCTGGATGTCGTCGACGCCGACCACGACCGGCGCCTGCCGCGCCACCTCTGCGAACGCCGCGCCGATCCGATGCACCCGCTCGTCGTCGGGGCCCCGCTCGGCAAGCAGGTCGAGGATCGACCCCCACGGCGATTCCGCGGCGGCGAGCGGCCGCGCGTATCGCAGCAGCTGGAACAGCACGCCGAATTGCTGAGAATTCTCGGCGGGTGATGCGGTGGCCGAGAGAAAATGTGCGGAATCGGGAATGCGCCCCGAGAATTCCTGCAATAGAGCCGATTTTCCGGTGCCGCATGATCCGGTAATCACCACGAGGCGACTCTCGCCTCCGAGAATATCCGCAACAGCACCTTCGAGAATTCGGATCTTACCGGCACGTTCCACGAGAAGCACGCTTCGAACCCCGCCCTATCCACGCTCTACGAACAGCAGACACCGGGGAATTCGTGAACAAAACAGAATTGCCAACTGTAACTCCCATAACAGCTGGCGAATCCACCCCCGGCGATTGCTAAAACCGCTTCCGGCCTGAACCGAATAGCAAAGTCAGACTATCCGACGGCCACGGGGGCTGCAACAGATGCGGGGCCGCGAGGCAGGCCCGGTGACCAAAGACCCCTGGGACGAAAACAGCGGCGGTACCGGGCTCACCCGGTACC
>NZ_JBHVAK010000095.1:0-15602 GCF_042667085.1 Nocardia sp. NPDC057353 | reverse complement strand
CGACCCGTCGTTCCTCTACCGGTCCCGGTGCGCCCTGATGGGCCGCCCCGGCCACCGGCGACCCGCGGTGCGATCGCACACACGCCGGGCGAGAAACATGCCCGAGTTGTCGACCTGCGTCGCAGACATTGGGTACGGTCGACACAGGGACCTCGGCTCCCGGTTGACAGCCTGGCTGTCGACATCGCCGCCCCGCCCGCCACACCGGTGGATCGACCGTCGTGACGACGAGTGTTCGCCTCGGCACCGAGCGTGCCGTCCCGGCGGTGGGGCCGCAGCGCGGGTGGTTGTCGCCGCGGTGCGGGCGAACGGCGGACAGCTGGCAGCCGGGAACAACGGTTGCACGCGGACAAGGAAGTAGGGACCCACGAGATGGCGCGCATCGGTGATGGCGGCGATCTGCTCAAGTGCTCGTTCTGCGGAAAGAGCCAGAAGCAGGTCAAGAAGCTCATTGCGGGACCAGGGGTGTACATCTGCGACGAGTGCATCGATCTCTGCAACGAGATCATCGAGGAGGAGCTCGCCGAGTCGAGCGAGGTCAAGCTGGACGAGCTGCCCAAGCCGCAGGAGATCCGGGACTTCCTGGAGAACTACGTCATCGGGCAGGACACCGCGAAGCGCACCCTCGCCGTCGCCGTGTACAACCACTACAAGCGGATCCAGGCCGGGGACAAGAGCCGGGACAGCCGGGGTGAGACGGTCGAGCTGGCCAAGTCGAACATTCTGATGCTCGG
Organism: Nocardia sp. NPDC057353; assembly: GCF_042667085.1. Taxonomy (NCBI): domain Bacteria; kingdom Bacillati; phylum Actinomycetota; class Actinomycetes; order Mycobacteriales; family Nocardiaceae; genus Nocardia; species Nocardia sp. NPDC057353. The sequence continues at coordinate 14,868 of NZ_JBHVAK010000095.1, read as the reverse complement.
CCCCACCGGCTGCGGCAAGACCTACCTGGCGCAGACGCTGGCCAAGATGCTCAACGTCCCCTTCGCGATCGCGGACGCCACCGCGCTGACCGAGGCAGGCTACGTCGGCGAGGACGTCGAGAACATCCTGCTCAAGCTGATCCAGGCCGCCGACTACGACGTGAAGCGCGCCGAGACCGGCATCATCTACATCGACGAGGTCGACAAGATCGCCCGCAAGAGCGAGAACCCGTCGATCACCCGCGACGTCTCCGGCGAGGGCGTGCAGCAGGCGCTGCTGAAGATCCTGGAGGGCACCCAGGCGAGCGTGCCGCCGCAGGGCGGGCGCAAGCACCCGCACCAGGAGTTCATCCAGATCGACACCACCAACGTGCTGTTCATCGTGGCGGGGGCCTTCGCCGGGCTGGAGAAGATCATCTCCGACCGCACCGGGCACCGCGGCATCGGCTTCGGCTCCGAGGTGCGCTCCAAGGCCGAGATCGACACCGCCGACCACTTCGGCGAGGTCATGCCGGAGGACCTGATCAAGTTCGGGCTCATCCCGGAGTTCATCGGCAGGCTCCCGGTCGTCGCCTCGGTGACCAACCTGGACAAGGAATCGCTGGTCAAGATCCTCTCCGAGCCGAAGAACGCGCTGGTCAAGCAGTACGTTCGGCTCTTCGAGATGGACGGCGTCGATCTGGAGTTCACCGACGACGCGCTGGAGGCGGTGGCCGACCAGGCCATTCTGCGCGGCACCGGCGCCCGCGGCCTGCGGGCGATCATGGAGGAGGTCCTCCAGCCCGCGATGTACGACATCCCCAGCCGCGACGATGTCGCCAAGGTGGTCGTCACCGCGGACACGGTGAACGACAACGTGCTGCCGACCATCGTGCCGCGCAAGCAGCAGCGCGCGGAGCGCCGCGACAAGTCCGCGTAGCTCCCCGATCCCCGGGCGAGGTGCTCGCCCGGGGAATGGCGGGAAATTTCCGGTGTAGTGAGGAGTCACAACGGGTACTCCGTTGTGAAGGTTGAGTTCCGACAGCCCAGTTCCGAGGCAGCCTCTCCGAGGCGCGATCCGCGGGGCGCTCCACCCCGCCGGCCCCGGTCGACGCGAACGCACAGGACCGAGGTCCTCATGATCGTTCTCGCCCCACCCCGTCAATCCGCCGTCCCGCCCGCCCCGGCCGCCAAGCGCCGCAGCGCCGCCGATCGGCTGCGCATCGCCGTCACCCACCCCGCCGCGACCCTGACGCTCTGCGCCGTCGCCGGCGACGTGGACGGCTACACCGTCGAGATCTTCGCCCGCAGGTTGGGCGCCGCGCTGGACGGCGCGGCGCCACTGGTCGCGGTGGACCTCTCCAAGGTCACCTTCTTCGGCAGCGCGGGGTTGCGCGCGCTGCTCGACATCCGCGCCGAACTCGCGGCTTCCGGGCGCGCGCTCTGCGTAGTGGCCTGCGCGCCCTGCGTCGAGCGGCTGCTCGCGGTCGCCGCGGTGGAGCCGCCGGTGCGCACCGTCCCCGACCTGGCGGCGGCAGCGGCACTGGCGGGGCGGGCAGGCTGACGCAGGCCGCGCCGCGGACCCGCCCTACCCCTCGACCTGCATGTCGTCCTGGCCCCAGTAGGCCCGCATGTGCGTGATCCGGCCCTCGGCGTCGAACTCCATGACGTCGATGGGCGAGACCACGAAGCTCTGGTCGCCGAACTTGGTGGTCAGCGTGAACTGGAAGGCGGCGTGGCCCTCGACCGCGCGCACGGTGCCCTCGGCCAGCTCGGTCGAGCGCTCCAGGCCGGTGATGACGTCGTAGAACGCGGCGATCTCGGCGTGGCCCTTCTTCGGGTCGGTGCCGACCGGGTCCTCGATCACGGCGTCCTCGGCGTAGAGCGCGAGGATCTCCGCGGTCGAACCGGAGCCGACCAGTTCGACGTACCGGTGCACCACGTCGCGGATCTGCTGTGCCATGCCAACCTCTGTTCCGAGCGAAAAGTGAAACGTGTTCTAGTTCGCAGGGTAGCAGGGTGTGCGGCGGGTTCGGCCGGAACCGAACGGGAAGCGTCGTCGATTCCCTCGGGTTCGCCGTTGAGCCCGGTGTTCCGTGTCCTACCCGAAATGTCGGGAAGCCGGGGGAGTGCGTTACCCCACATCTGTGCAGACGGGCTATGACGGCGGGATTCATCGCGTTCGGGCGGCGTTTTTCCGGTGTGTCGGGCGTTCCGGGCCGATCCGGTGCTGTCTAATCGGTCCCGGTTGATTCAGATGTTCGATGTGACGAGTGAAAGCGGAGGAGAAATGGCACTGCCAACGATGACCGCCGAACAACGCTCGGAAGCGCTGGCCAAGGCGGCGGCGGTTCGGAAGGCACGCTCGGAGCTGATCGGCAAGGTGAAGTCCGGCAAGGTGAGCGTCGCCGACCTCCTGAAGAAGGCGGACTCGGACGAGCTGGTGAAGAAGACGAAGGTCGCCGCCGTGATCAAGGCGCTGCCCGGGGTCGGGCCGGTCAAGGCCGCCAAGCTGCTCGACCAGGCCGACATTCCCGAGGACCGCCGGATCGGCGGGCTCGGTGCGCGGCAGCGGGCCGCGCTGCTCGACGCGCTCGCGCCCTGACGCACTACATTTCCGAGGTATGACCGGGGAATCGACGCTCACCTCCGTGGCCTGGCTGTGCCTGCGGGAGCACAGGCTGCTGGCCGTCCGGACCGAGGGCAGGGATGCCTTCTACCTGCCGGGCGGCAAGCCGGAGCCGGGGGAGACCCTGGCGGGCGCGCTGCTCCGTGAAGTGCGCGAGGAGGTCGGCGTCGACCTGGAACCGGAGGGGATCACGCCCGTGGTGACGATCACCGCGCCCGCCCACGGGCTTCCCAGGACCCTGGTCGAGATGCACTGTTTCACCGCGCCGGGGCACGGGGTTCCCGCCCCGGCGGCGGAGATCGCGGAGCTGGCATGGTTCGGGCCGGAGGACGCGCACCGTTGCGCCCCGGCCGTGGTCCAGGCGCTGGAACACATCACGGCGCGGGGCGCCTGGTCCGGGTTCTGAGGGCGGGGCGCGCGGGGCCGCGGGGCGCGCAGCGCCGACAAGGCGCGGCCGCAGCGGAGCGAGGCGCAGGCGCATCGCGGACTCGGCCGGGCGAGGCGAAGCGTGGACTCAGCCGGGCGTCGGCTCCGGTTCCAGCTGGTGGGTGGCGGCGGTGCGGATGCGCTGTTCGCCTGCGTAGATGTTCATGGTGTCGCCGCGCAGGAAGCCGACCAGGGTGAGGCCGGACTCCACGGCCAGGTCCACCGCGAGCGAGCTGGGGGCGGAGACCGCGGCCAGCAGCGGGATCCCGGCGAGCACCGCCTTCTGCGCCAGTTCGAAGGAGGCGCGGCCGCTCACCACGAGCAGCAGGTCGTGCAGCGGCACCCGGCGCTCGCGCAGCGCCCAGCCGACCACCTTGTCCACCGCGTTGTGCCTGCCGATGTCCTCGCGCACGCAGACCACCTCGCCGGCGGGGGTGAAGAGCCCGGCGGCGTGCAGCCCGCCGGTGGCGTCGAAGACCGCCTGCTCGGCGCGGAGCGCCTCCGGCAGCCCGGCCAGCACCTCCGGCGCGACCGCGGGCCCCGCCCCGGTCAACGGGTGCGCGGTGCTGGTGTGCACCTGGTCCAGCGCGGTGCGCCCGCAGAGCCCGCAGGCCCCGGTGGTGAGCACCTTGCGCGCGGGGATCGCCGCCGCGTGCCGCAGCTGCACGTCGAGCACGTTGTAGGTGTTGCGGCCCTGGTCGTCGGTGCCCGCGCAGTACCGCGCGCTCACCACGTCGTCGGCGTCCGCGATGACGCCCTCGGCCAGCAGGAAGCCGTGCACCAGGTCGATATCGCTGCCCGGGGTGCGCATGGTGACGGTGAGCGACTGCCCGTTCACCCGGATCTCCAGCGGCTCCTCGACCGCGAGCGAATCCGGCCGGGTGATCTGCCCCGCCGGGGTGATGCGGCGCATCCGGCGGCGCGCGGTCACCCGGCTCACGACGGGGCGCCCGCGTGCACGTGCGGCTCGATCCGGATCACGACCGCCTTGGAGACCGGGGTGTTGGAGCCCGCCGCCACGTGGTCGAGCGGCACCAGCGGGTTGGTCTCCGGGTAGTAGGCGGCGGCATTGCCGCGCGGCGTCGGGTACGGCACCACCCGGAAGGCCACCACCCGCCGCTCGACGCCGTCGGTGAACTCGGAGACCAGGTCGACCAGCTGCTCGGCCTCGAGGCCGAGCTCGGCGATGTCGTCCGGGTGCACCAGCACCACCCGGCGCGCGTTGCGCACCCCGCGGTAGCGGTCGTCCAGGCCGTAGATGGTGGTGTTGTACTGGTCGTGGCTGCGCAGCGTCTGCAGGATCAGCCGCCCCGCGGGTACCGGGAGCCAGGTCAGCTCGTTCACCCCGAAGTTGGCCCTGCCGGTGTCGGTGCGGAACTCGCGCGCGTCCCGCGGCGGGTGCGGCAGCTGGAACCCGTTGCGCGAGCGCACCTTCGCGTTGTAGTCGGCGCAGCCGGGGACGACCCGGGAGATGGCGTCCCGGATCCGGTCGTAGTCGCGCCGGAACTCGTCCCACGGCACCGGGTGCTCCGGGCCGAAGAGCTCCGCCGCCAGCTCGCAGACGATCGCGACCTCGCTGCGCAGCTCGGCGCTCACCGGCTCCAGCCGCCCGGTGCTCAGGTGCACCATCGACATGGAGTCCTCCACCGACACCTGCTGCCGCTCGCCGCCCTGCACGTCCGAGTCGGTGCGGCCGAGGGTGGGCAGGATGAGCGCGGTGCGGCCGTGCACCACGTGGCTGCGGTTCAGCTTGGTGGAGACCTGCACGGTCAGCGCGCACGAGCGCAGCGCGGCCTCGGTGACCTCGGTGTCCGGGGTGGCGGAGGCGAAGTTGCCGCCCATCGCCATGAAGAACTTCGCCGTCCCGTCGCGCATGGCGCGGATGGCGTCCACGGTGTCGAAGCCGTGCGCGCGCGGGCTGGTGATGCCGAGCTCGCGGTCCAGCGCGGCCAGGAAGGGCTCCGGCATCTTCTCCCAGATGCCCATGGTGCGGTCGCCCTGCACATTGGAGTGGCCGCGCACCGGGCACACCCCGGCGCCCGGCTTGCCGATCATGCCGCGCAGCAGCAGCAGGTTGGTGGCCTCCTCGATGGTGGCGACGCCGTGCGCCTGCTGGGTGAGCCCCATGGCCCAGCAGATGATGGTGCCGCGCGAGGTGGCCAGCAGGTGCGCGGTGCGCTCCAGCTGCGCCCTGGTCAGCCCGGTGGCCTGCGCGACCAGGTCCAGGTCGACCGCGCGGGCGTGTTGCTCGTACTCGGCGAAGCCCGCGGTGTGCCGCTCGATGAACGCGCGGTCGAGCACGGTGCCCGGCGCGCGGTCCTCGGCCTCGAAGAGCAGCCGGGCCAGGCCGCGGAAGAGCGCCATGTCGCCGCCGAGCCGGATCTGCAGGAAGTCGTCGGCGATCTCGACGCCGGTGGTGAGGCCGCGCGGGGTCTGCGGGTCGCGGAAGGCGAGCAGCCCGGCCTCGGGCAGCGGGTTCACCGCGACCACCGTCGCGCCCGCCTGCTTGGCCTCGCTCAGCGCGCTCAGCATGCGCGGGTGGTTGGTGCCGGGGTTCTGCCCGGCCACGATGATGAGGTCGGCCTTCGGGAAGTCGTCGATCGAGACCGAGCCCTTGCCGATGCCGATCGAGCGGGAGAGCGCGGTGCCGGAGGACTCGTGGCACATATTGCTGCAGTCCGGCAGGTTGTTGGTGCCGTACGCGCGGACCAGGGCCTGGTAGAGGAAGGCGGTCTCGTTGGCGGTGCGGCCGGAGGTGTAGAAGACGGCCTCGTCCGGGGAGTCGAGGCCGCGCAGTTCGTCGGCGATCAGGCGGTAGGCCTCGTCCCAGGCGATCGGGCGGTAGTGGGTGTCGCCGTCACGGAGCACCATCGGGTGCGTGATCCGGCCCTGCTGACCGAGCCAGTAGCCGGTCTTGGACGCCAGCTCCGCGACCGCGTGCTCGGCGAAGAACGCCGGGCCGACGGTGCGCAGCGTGGCCTCCTCGGCCACCGCCTTGGCGCCGTTCTCGCAGAACTCGGCGGGGCGGCGGTGGCCGGAGGGCTCGGGCCAGGCGCAGCCGGGGCAGTCGAAGCCGTGCACCTGGTTCAGCCTGGTCAGGGTGCGGGCGGTGCGGACGACGCCCATCTCCTCGACCGAGCGCTTCAGCGCCACCGCCACCGCCGTGACCCCCGCGGCCTGCTGCTTCGGCGCGCTGACCGCGAGCGCGGCTTCGTCGATGTCGGTGCGGGGGCTGTTGCGATGCATACCCGACATTGTCCGCCAAATCGTGGGATGTGTCAGTGCGGTTGCTCGGCGAGGTAGGTGAGGACCCGGTCACTGATCCGCACCCGCGCCCCCGGCGGGAGCTCGGTGCGGTCGGTGCCGATGCGCGCCCACTCGTCGGTGCCGGGCGCCGCCACGAAGGTGCCCGCGCCGGTCCCGGCGTCGCGGACGAAGACGGAGCCGTTGTCGATGTCGACGTAGGCGTGCACCCGGGAGACGTGCCGGTCGCGCGGGAGCACCAGCGGCGCGGCGACGGCGGCCTTGACGGTGGCGTCGGTCTGCGGGCCGCGGCCGATGACGTACGGGCGGTCGAGCGGGTAGGCGGTGCCGTCCAGGACCAGGGCGCCGAGCGCGCCGCTCTCCGGGTCGGTCACCATCGGCATCATCCTGGTTCCGCTGCCCGGCGCCTTGCGCAGCGCCACCCGGCCCTGCGCGTCCCGGCCGGGCGCCTCGCCCGCGCGCGGCGGGAACATGCGGCTCGAGGGTGGGGCGCTCGCGGTGCGCGGGGCGAAGGTGTGCGGGCCGTCCGGGACCTGGGACCAGGCGAGGGGGCGCGGCGGGTCGGGCCGGGGCGGGGCCTTGGCGGTGGGGTCGGAGTCGGGGTTGCCGGGGAACGCGGGGTTGTGGCCGGTCCCTGCGGGGGCGTAGCCGGTCCCGGCAGGAGAGCCCGCCGGGGTGTGGCCGGTCGCCGCGGGTGCGGCCGGGGTGTGGCCGGTTGCAGAGGGTCCGGCTGGAGCGTGGCCGGTTGCTGCGGTGCCCGCCGGGGCGTGGCCGGTTGCGGAAGAGGTGCCGGCCGGCGAGTGGCCCGTCGCGTTCGGGGAGCCGGCAGCGGCGTACGCGGTTCCGGCCGGAGTGTGGCCGGTGGCTGCGGACGTGCTCGCCGGGGAGTAACCGGTCGCGGTGGGGGTTGCCGCCGGGGAGTGGCCGGTCGACTGGGCGACGGCGTGGCCGGTCGCCGGGCGGGTGCCTATCGCTTTCGCCTGCCTGCCCCTGCCGGTGCGGACGGTGGGCGCGGGTTCGGCGGTGCCGGGCAGGGCGGCTTCGCCCGCGGTGGCGGGACCGGCCGGGACGGCGGGTTCGGCGCCGGTCGGCTCGGGGCCGGCGGTGAAGCCGGAGGCCTGGGTCGGCGGCGGCTCGCCGGCCGCCGAGTCCCGGCGCGGGTCGCCGGCGGGGCGCGGCTCGCCCGCCACGCTCTTCGCAGGCCGCCGGGCGGCGGATTTCCGTCCACCCACCTTGCGCAGCGCGGCGCGCAGCACGAAACCGCCGCCGGGAACCACCCCTTCGCGCAGGTCGCTGTGCGCCGCCACGGTGAGCGGGAAATCGGCGTCCGGCCCCACCGAGACGGTGCGCACCGGTTCGCGGACGATCTCGTCGACCCAGGTGAACGCGCGTTCGCCGGAGAGCGTGCGCAGCCCCTCGGCCCCGTGCAGCTGCGCGCTCACCGGCCCGCGGAGCAGCAGCAGGGTGCCGTCGGGGGTGGGCGCGACCACGCCGAACGGCGGCGGCTCCGCATCCACGGCGAAGACGACGGCGGCGAGCCGCTGCGCGATGGCGGGGCCAGGCCGCTCGCCGTCCGCGGCGGCCTCGACCGCGCCGAGAATCCGCTCGGTGGCGGGGTTCGCGCTCGCGAGAAAGACCACGACGCCGCCGAATCGGGCGACGATCCCGGCGCCGGGCACGATCCCGACGGTGGACGATTCACTGCGCATTCGCGCCCTCCTTCCCGGCGCCGCCCCCGGACATCCCCAGCCAGCATAGAGCCGGCCGCGCGGCCCCGGGACCGGTCGGCCGGTGGCGATCGGCACCGCAGCGCTGTCCGCCTCGGGCGGAAAAGGGCAGCGCGGCACCCGGCCACGCGGCTAGGGTGCGTCGGGTGATCCGCCCCGCCGTGCCCGCCGACCTGCCGATCCTGCAGCAGTTGGAGCAGGTGGCGGGGGCGCCCTTCGCGACACTCGGGATGCACGCGGTCGCCGAGGACGACCCGCCCGCCCCCGAGGTGCTCGGCGAGTACATCCGCGCCGAGCGGGCCTGGGTCTGGGTGGAGCAGGGGCGCCCCGCGGGCTACCTGGTGCTTGACCTGGTGGACGGCGCCGCGCACGTGGACCAGGTCTCGGTCGATCCGGCGCTGCGCGGCAGGCGGATCGGCCGCAGGCTGCTCGATCACGCCGCCGCCTGGGCGCGGGCACGCGGGCTCACCGCGCTCACCCTGACCACCTTCGTCGAGGTGCCCTGGAACGGGCCGTACTACCGGCGGCTCGGATTCACCTTTCTCGCCCCGGAGGAGGAGACGCCGGGGTTGCGCGCACTGCGCGCCGCCGAGGCAGCGCACGGACTGGACCGCTGGCCCCGAGCCTGCATGCGAGCCGAACTCGCCGACTGGCGCGCCCTTCCCGACTGAGCGGGCCGACCAGCGCGCGGCGCGGCCCTGCCCCGCTGAGCGGGCCGACCAGCGCGTGGCGCATTGCGAAGTTGCGCGGGCTGACCTGCGCGTGGCGCGACCCGCCGAGTTGCGCGGGCCGTGAGTTGCGCGGGCCGACCTGCGCGTAGCGCGACCCTGCCCGGCTGATAGGCCGGGGGAGCCGGGAGGTCCGCAGGCGGTCCGGCTGCGGACCGAACTAGCCGAAGGCTGCTTCGGCGGCGGGCAGTGCGGCTTCGCGGTCCGCGGCGACGAGGCCGATCCGGCTGCGCCGGTCGAGCAGGTCGGCGGGGGTGAGCGCGCCCTCGTGGCTGATCCCGAAGGCGAATTCGGCGTGCGTGACGTCGATCCCGGGCGCGACCGGCGCGGCGTCGGCGATGAGCGGCGCCTCGGCGCCGTACCGCTCCAGCAGCCGCTGCGGCGCGGCGAGCCGGTCCCGCGCGGCGCCGGAGACCGCGCCGACCAGCGGGAGGTCGCGGGTGCGGCAGGGCCCGGCGGCGAGCCCGGCGGTGCGGACCGCGGTGTCGACGGCGTCCTCCGCCATCCGGCGGTAGGTGGTGAGCTTGCCCCCGACCACCGTCACCATCCCCGCGGGCGAGACCAGCACCGCGTGCTTGCGCGAGAGGTCGGCGGTGGCGCCGCCCTCGGTGCGCAGCAGCGGGCGCAGCCCGGCGAAGCTGCCCCGGATGTCGCCGCGCCCCAGCGGCTCCCGCAGCACCGTGTTCACCACGTCGAGCAGGAAATCGACCTCGCCATCGGTCGGCTCGGGCACGTCCGGCACCGGCCCCGGCGCGTCTTCGTCGGTGAGGCCCAGGTAGACCCGGCCGTGCGGGGCGGGCAGCGCGAAGACGAAGCGCCCGACGCTGCCCGGCACCGGCACGGTGAGCGCGGCGCTCAACCCGCCGAACGCCTCGGCGTCGAAGACCAGGTGCGTGCCGCGGCTCGGCCGCAGCGCGATGCTCGGGTCGACGGTGTCCGCCCACACCCCGGCGGCGTTCACCACCACCCGCGGCCGCAGCTCCAGCGTCTCGCCGGAGAAGGTGTCGCGCAGCACCGCGCCGCCGCGCTCCGCCGCGACCCCGGTGAGCACCACCGCCCCGTGCGCCGCCGCGGTGCGCGCCAACCCGACCACCAGCCTGGCGTCGTCGACCAGCTGCCCGTCCCAGGCCTGCAGCCCGCCGCGCAGCCCGGCGCGGCGCACCGTCGGCGCCAGCCGCAGCGTCTCGGCGGCGGCGATCCGGCGCGAGCGGGGCAGCGTCCCCGCCGCGGTCCCCGCGCTGCGGCGCAGCACGTCACCGGCGGCGAACCCGGACCGGATCAGCGCGCGCTGCGCCCCGCCGATCCCCGGCAGCAGCGGCACCACCTGCGGCAGCGCCCGGACCAGGTGCGGAGCCGTTCGCCGCAGCAGGATCCCGCGCTCGACCGCGCTCTCGTGCGCGATCCCGACCTGCCCGGAGGCCAGGTAGCGCAGCCCCCCGTGCACCAGCTTCGAGCTCCACCGGCTGGTGCCGAAGGCCAGGTCGGCGCGCTCGGCCAGCACCGTGCGCAGCCCGCGGCTCGCGGCGTCCAGCGCTACCCCCGCGCCGGTCACCCCGCCGCCGATCACCAGCACGTCGACCGCGGGGTCGGCGCCGAGCGCTTCGAGCTCGCGGGCGCGGCGCGCGGCGTTCAGGGCGGAATCGCCGGTCATGGGGTGTCCTCTCGGTCGGGCCGCAGGTAGCCGTCGACGGCGCGGGTGAGCTCGGCGTCCAGCGCGGGGCCGTCCAGCAGCTCGGCGACGGTGCCCGCCGACTGCACCGCGGACTGCACCATGAGCAGCAGCATGGTCGCCATCCGCTCCGGCTCGCCCGCGCGGATGGAGCCGTCCCGCGCGCCGTCCGCGATGGCGGCGGCGAAGAGCTCGATCAGGGCGCGCTGGTTGCGGCCGAGCCTGCCGAAGACGTAGGTCAGCATGAGGTCGGTGTCGGTCCGGAAGATCTTGCTGAACAGCGTGTTCTCCCGGACCAGCCGCGCGCCCCCGACCACACCGCCCACCAGCCGAGCCCGCGCGTCACCCACGGTCGGCATGCTCGCCGCCACGATGTCGCGCAGCTCGCGCACCAGCAGCTCGGCGATCAGCGAGCCGGTGTCCGGCCAGCGCCGGTACACCGTCGGCCTGCTGACGCCCGCCCGGCGCGCCACCTCGGTGAGCGTGGTGCGCCGCACCCCGAACTCCGCCACGCAGGCACGCGCGGCGCGAAAGATCGCGTGGTCGACGGTCTCGGGCTCCGGCACATTTCCCCTTGGGCTTACTGCTTGACAGATCGTGTCACACTGTAACGCATGGTGGAGACGAGGAACCCCGCGGCCGAGACCGACCGAGCGGCGTCCGCACCGGGTATGGTGTGGGACGCCTGGGGGGTACCCGCCGGGCACAAACCGCTTCCGGAGCAGGTCCGATCCCTGGTCACCCAGGTTTTCGGCGTTTCGGGGGAGCCGGTGGCGCGTCGCGATGAGGGCGGCGTGCCACTGCCGGAGCCCGCGCTGCCCGCCGCGCTGCTGGCCGGGCTCGGCGCCGTCGTCGGCGCCGACCACGTCTCCACCGGGCACCGCGACCGGCTGCGCCACGCGGGCGGCAAGAGCACCCCGGACCTGCTGCGCCGCCGCGCGCAGGGCACCCAGGAGGCGCCGGACGCGGTGGTCTTCCCCGGCACCCACGACGAGGTGCTCGCGGTCCTCGCCTTCTGCGCCGATCTCAAGATCGCCGTCGTCCCGTTCGGCGGCGGCACCAGCGTGGTCGGTGGGGTGCAGCCGCTGCGCGGCGGCTGCGCGGCGGTCATCGCGCTCGACCTGCGCAGGCTGGACCGGCTGACCGAGGTCGACCCGGTCGCGGGCACCGCGACGCTCGGCGCCGGGCTGACCGGCCCGCGGGCCGAGGCGCTGCTCGCCGAGCACGGCCTCTCGCTCGGCCACTACCCGCAGAGCTTCGAGTTCGCCAGCATCGGCGGGTTCGCCGCCACCCGCTCGTCCGGGCAGGCCTCGGCCGGGTACGGCCGTTTCGACGACATGGTGGAGCGGCTCACCGTCGCCACCCCGGCGGGCACGCTGGCGCTGGGCCGGGCCCCGGCCTCGGCCGCCGGGCCGGACCTGCGCGCGCTCTTCCTCGGCTCCGAGGGCACGCTCGGCGTGATCACCGCGGTCACGCTGCGGGTGCACCCGGTCCCCGCGGCGGCGGAGTACCAGGCCTGGTCCTTCCCGGACTTCGAGACCGGCGCCGCCGCCCTGCGCTCGGTGGTGCAGGCGGGGGCGGCGCCGACCGTGCTCCGGCTCTCCGACGAGGCCGAGACCGGGGTGAACCTGGCCCGCTCCGGCGATATCGGCGGCACCGCGGTCACCGGCTGCCTCGCGGTGACCACCGTCGAGGGCAGCGCGGCGCACGTCGCCGCCCGCTCCGCCGAGGCGAACGCCCTGCTCGCCGCCGCGGGCGGCACCGCGCTCGGACCGCAGCCCGCGCGCGACTGGGAGCACGGCCGGTTCGGCGCGCCGTACCTGCGCGACGCCCTGCTCGACATCGGGGTGCTCTGCGAGACCCTGGAGACCGCGACCATCTGGTCGAACCTGGGCACGCTGAAGGGCGCCGTCACCGCCGCGCTCACCGCGGCGCTGCACGGTCAGGCCACGCCGCCGCTGGTCATGTGCCACGTCTCGCACACCTACCCGACCGGCGCCTCGCTCTACTTCACCGTGGTCGCCAAGCAGCTCGACGACCCCGTCGAGCAGTGGGCGATCGCGAAGACCGCCGCGGGCGACGCCATCACCGCGCACGGCGGCACCATCACCCACCACCACGCCGTCGGCACCGACCACCGGGCCTGGATGCCCGCGGAGATCGGCGACCTCGGGGTGCGGGTGCTGCGCGCGGTCAAGCGGGAGCTCGACCCGGCGGGCATCCTGAATCCCGGAAAGCTGCTGCCGTGATCCGCCGGGTTACCGTGGTGACCAACCCGCACTCCGGGGTCGGGCGCGGGCACGGCGTCGCGGGTGCCACGCTGGCCGCGCTCACCGCCTGCGGCACCGAGATCACCGAGGTGCGGGCGGCGACCGCAGCGGAATCGGTGCGGCTGGTGACGGATTCGATCGCGGACCCGGCGCTGCGGCCGGACGCGGTGGTCTGCGTGGGCGGCGACGGGCTGGTGAACGTGGTGCTGCCCGCGCTGGCGAACTCCGGGGTCGCGCTCGGGCTGGTGCCCGCGGGGACCGGCAACGACCTGGCCCGGGAACTCGGCATCCCGGTGGACGACCCGGCGGCCGCGGTGGAGGTGCTGCTCGCCGGGCACACCCGCACCCTGGATCTGGGGTTGATCGAGCGGGCCGCGGGGGAGCAGTGGTTCGTGACCGTCGCCGGGACCGGCTTCGACGCGCGGGTGACGTTGCGCGCCAATGCCATGCGCAGGCCGCGCGGTTCGCTGCGCTACACCGTGGCGGCGCTGGCCGAGCTCGGCAGCGGGCTCGGCGTTCCCTACCGGCTGGAGCTGGCCGGGCTCGCTCCCGGCGCGCTGGACAACCCGGCCACCGCGGACGGCTCCGCGGTCCTGGAGACCGAGGCCGTAATGGTGGCGATCGGCAATACCCGCACCTACGGCGGCGGCATGCTCATCTGCCCCGACGCCGAGCCGGACGACGGGCTGCTCGACCTCACCGTGGTCGGGGCGGTCTCCCGGCTGGAGATGCTCCGCCTGCTCCCCGCGCTCTCCGCCGGGAAGCGGATCGACCACCCGGCCGGCACCCAGCTGCGCGCCGCCGCCGTCACGCTCACCGCCCCCGGCGCCCCCGCCACCGCCGACGGCGAACCGGCGGGCGAGCTGCCCATCACCGTCCGCGCCGTCCCGGCCGCGCTGCGCGTCCTCGTGCCGAGCTGACCGGGCGAACCGCCCATCACGGTCCGCGCTGTCCCGGCCGCGCTGCGCGTCCTCGTGCCGAGTTGACCGGGCGAACCGCCCGGACGCCGTGCGGCGCCGTCCTCGGGCGAACCGGAGATCTAGTTGCCCAGCACCGTGCCTGCCGCACCGTGCCGAAGCGGCGGGCGAGCCGGGCCCGATCATCCCGCGGCTGCGCCGAGCGCGCGCCGCGAACCGATGTGCGGACTCAGTCCTCGAAGACGATGCGCTGCAGGCGATTCAGCCCGGCACGGTCGGTGAGGACGGCGGAGGTCGTGCGGCCGGGCGCCGCGGTGTCGCGGACCGCGTCGGCGACCAGCCCGCGCCAGCGTCTGCAGTGCAGCGCGAAGGTGACCGGGTTGATCCGGCGCCCGCGCGCCCGCTGCCCGGCCCGCGCCACCTCGGGCGCCACGTCGAGCATGACGACGTGCAGCTCGCGCCCGGCCGCCGCGGTCCAGCGGGCGATCATCCGCCTGCTCCAGCGGTAGGTCCCGCAGTCGTGGATCACCACCGGGCCCGCCCCGCGCAGCGCCGCCCGCACCGCGGTGTAGTGCGCGGCGTGCATCACCGGCCGCCACAGTGGGTAAGGCAGCCAGGCCAGCCTGCGCCGCAGCCGCACCCGGGACTGGTGCGAGTCGACCACCAGGGCGCCCTGCGCGGCGCGGGCCGGGGCGTCGGCGTCCGGCGGGGTGCCGAAGAAGGTGTGCAGCGCGGTGCTCTTGCCCGCGCCCGGAATCCCCGCGATGACCAGCGCCGCGCGCGCCGGGTAGCGCAATTCGCCCACCCCGGCGCAGGTTTCGCCGTCGCCGCGCAGATCGTGCAGCGTGTGCGGCGCGAGCGCGAAAGCCCGCACAACGGGCAAATCGGGCTCGGGCGATGAGACCGGTGCAATCTCCAGCGGGGGGTTCACCCCTTCCAGGCTCCCTATCGAAAGCCGCTTCGGCAACCGGGAAAACCCTGGGATCACGCGGATTTCGGCGCGCCGCCGCCTGAAACGCGGGAAAATCCGGGAATCGAGGCCCCGCGAGACCGGAGCCTCCGGCCGGGAGCCGACCGAATCCGCCGGCCTGGAAAACGGACGTATCGGATACCGGCCCCGCGGTTTCCTCGCGGAGCGGAGAATTCGCAGCTCGGCGCCGGATATTTCAAGCTGAGAATCCCCTGTGGATACTCGGTCCGGCGGGTGATGGCCGGTAAGCTCGCAGGTGTCGGCGGGGCGTCCGGTGTCCCTCATCCAC
>NZ_JBHVAK010000094.1:0-17809 GCF_042667085.1 Nocardia sp. NPDC057353 | reverse complement strand
CGGGCTCGCCACGCGGCTTCCCCCTCCGCCACGATCTGATCGAACCGCGTCCTGTCCTCCGGCGTCGCGTACTTCGAATAGACGCTGTCGAGCATTGATTGCGTCAGCGTCCTGGGCACTACTGCGCTCAACCCCGTGCGCCAGTTGTTCACCGTGGTTGTCTCGATACCGAGTAGCGCGGCGAAATCCCGGATGGATCTGCGCATCGCCTCTTGCAGCGCGACCGCTTCGAATCCGGTCCAACCCCGGCCGCGAATCATCACCACCCCATTTTCAGGCCCTGACCTGGTAAATGCTCACGAAATGCCTACAGTACCCCGCCACTAGACCGTTCTGTCGAGATCGGTGGCAGGCCACGATCGGAACCGAACACGTCGAAGGGGAATCCGGCAGAGCGACGCCGCCGACCGGGTGCTCCAAGCGATCGAGACTGTCACCCAGGAGGGTCGTATGCGCGATTCCGGGCGAGCCGAACCGGGCGCGCCGCCAGCCAGAAGCGCGCGTGCACTGCTCGTTCGGTGCGAACGCCGGACGCCCGGCGCAAGCGGCTACTCCCGACTACTCACCAGTCTCGGCGCCGACGGGCTGATCACGGTCCGGGACGCCACCACCTACGGAGGCAGCCCGCCCGCCGAGACAATCGCCGAGTTGATTGCCCGTATCTGGGCCATCGACGGCATCACCGAGGCGCGAGGACAACGGACGGCCCGCCGATGACGACCGACAGCGCACAGAGCCGATGCCTGTACTACCGCCACACATGCCACCTCCCCGCCACGGTGGATCCGGCCACCGGCGCGATCAACGTGCGAGTTGGCCTGGTGTGGGCAATCGAAATGCCGAGCCACCTCGGACAGCTGGTCAAAATCGACCTCGACAGACGCCGACAAGGCGGAGGTCCGATCGTCTGCCATCCACGCCGTGCCACCTGGACATTTCTCACTCGCTCCCAGGTGCCCGCCGGAATCCTCACCCACGAGGCACCGCTGTGGAGCAACCACCGGATTGTGATCCTTCAATCAGGCGCACAGGTTGCACTGCCCTCGCCACAGGGTCGCGGAATCTTCTACCGGGGATGGATCAACGCGACACAGAGCCCGTATCGACCGTCCGGTCTCGCAGTTCTGAACTCGGTCAGAAGCGTCCTGTTCACGACGAAGCGGAGCCCGGCAACGACCACCTATCCGCCCGTCCGCTCCCATTCCTGAAGGCACTACGTGCCCGCTCCCGAAACTGGCGGGCCTGCGGCCCGCCCCTGAACCCTGGCCAGGGAACCGAAGAATCACCAAAGAAGGGAAACCGAACCAATGAGCACGGTGAAGGACAACTCGCTCACCGCGGACGCGGTCGCGCGCACCGCGAACGACTCGGACGCGGTCGACGCGGCGGTGCAGCAGCGCATCGCGCAGTTCCGCAGCGACGACAACGCGGCCATGATGGGCGGCTGGACCTGACAGTCCGGCTGACCGGGAACAAGTAGGACGGGCGGGCGGCGGTCTGGGCAGTAGCCCGCCGCCCGCCCGTTCGCCTCATTTCACCGATCGGAGTTCACAATGCACTTTCTGAACGTGGGCCACGCCTACGAGAACGTCGCCAGATACACCCGCGCCGTCACCGGCGAAGCCCCCGACACCGCCGTCCTGCACGCGGCATACCGCGAAGCGGTCAGCCGACATCGCCCGATCGCGCCGCCGCGCGAGGGCACACGAATCCACCACGAGAACAGCGAGTGGGGGGACTACCTGCGGGAAGCCGACGTCTTCGACGGCATCTTCAAGAGCCTGCGCCCGTCCACCTCCAACGAGCAGATCGCATGGCCGGGCGAGGTGACCGCCGCCGTCATGTACGTACGCGACCTCAACCCCGACCTCTGCAGGCTGGTCGACCTGCTCGTCACCGACATCATCCTGCTGCCGTCGGACAGCACCGGGGGCGGCTCGGCCGCCCACCTGCCCGGCCTGGTGGCACTGAGCCCGGGGCCGAACTGGACCGTCTTCGACTTCGCGGAGTCCCTTGTCCACGAGAGCATTCACCTGAACCTGTTCGCAGGGGACATGGTGCACGGGCTCTACACCAGGCCCACGAGCGAACTCGCCGCCGACAAGTACCGCGTCCTGTCGGCGGTGAAGTTCGACCAGCTGCGACCGCTGGACCGGGCGTTCCATTCGGCGGTCGTGGCTGTGCCTCTGATGTGGATGCAGCACCAGCGCGGGGAGACCGAGCTGGTGGACAGGTTCACCGTCTCGCTGCGGGACTGCTGCCAGGGCCTCAACGACAAGCGGCACCTGTTCACCCCCTACGGCAAGCTTCTCGTCCACCAGCTCTGCGAGTTCGCTTTCTCGTTGGACTGGGACTACGTCGAAGAGTCCATCTCGGGCCAGAAGTTCTCCACCTACGCCGTCACGGTCCCGGCCTGAACCGGGTCACCATTCCACGTCGATGCCGACCTCTCGGGCCAGGCTCCCGGCCAGCCCGAGCAGGTCGTCACCGCGCACCCGCGCCCCTTTCAAACCGCCCACCCCCCGAATGTCGATCATCCGGCAATCAACAAACGAGACGTTGTGCTCCATGCGGGCCTGTGAGAATTGTGTGCCTGTCAGGTCGCACCCCTCGAACCGGACGTTACGAAATGCGGCCCGCTGGAAATCGGCCCCCGAAAGATTGCAGCCCATGAAAACCGTCCGTTGAATCCGGCACTCCCGGAAAGAAGCAAGATCGGCACGGGTTTCATCAACGAGCACGTCCCGCAAAACGCCATCCGACAAAGAGAGGCCGGTAAGCCGACACTGAGTCACCCGCGTCTCGCGGAACGAAGTCTCGTCCGCCCGAAGATTCGACAGGTCAGAGGACGCAAAGACGCAGTTGTCGAACGCAGAGCGGCTCAAAGACCCGGCTACCCGCGCCCCGGAAAACTCCGACCCGCTGACCCCGATCGCATATCCGCCCGCAGCGCCCGCCGCGTCCCCCGAGTATCGGACTCCGGTAACCGTCAGCTCATCGGAGAATGCGTGCTGGTCTTCGGCGTCGCGAAGCGAAGAATTGATGCGCGGCGACGTCGGCGTCACCTGAACCTGCTTCACACTCATTAGCTCCCCTGTCACTGAATTGCGGAATTGAATACCGAATCTAGCATGACGCCGAGGGATCGCGCTGCCGCGAAATGCTGACGCCACCCACCATTCTCGAACCCCACCACTACAGCTTTCCCATTCGATCGCGAAAGGCCCGCAAAGCAATGATCGACCCGAGCCCCCTGCCAATCCCCGAGCAGACACGCTTGCCGGCCTCATCCGAGCTGATGGCCGCGCTCGCGGGACATGTCCCGCGTCATCACCCGCACGCCCGGCTCCTGTACGCGGTCTTCTTGCTGGCCAACCAGGTCGCCTGGATCAACACCGATAGCGTGGTCAGCCGCGAAGGAATCGACGGCTCCGCGATCATCGCCGAACTCGGCATCCGCAGCTTCGAGGAGTCTGTGCGGGAAACGCTGCTACAAGTCATCGCTAGCACGACCGCCGACGATCCGAACGTCGCCGATTACGTGACATTGCTGGTCAACGCCTATACCACTTCCGGCGTCCCCAGTGCTACGCGGCTCTACGACAAGGCCACCGGCAACGTGGCGTTCTGAGTTGATACCCGAGACTTCCGCCCTCCCGAGTCGCAGCAGAGTTGAGGCGAAAACCATTGTGTGACAGAGCAATAGGACTCGTTCATCTCGGTCTGTCCGGTGATGTTGCCGCCTACCGTGCGGGAATCCATGACCTCGCCCGCGCCGAAGCGCTTGAGCTAGCCGAGATCGTCACCATCGATCACAGCACCTACATGCCCATCACCTATATCGTCGCCACCGCCGGTCGCGCCCGCGCCGACACGGTCATCGCTCCGGACCTGTCACATTTCGGCAAGGGCTACACCGCGATAACACTGGCTTGCGCCCTGCTGGTCCCCACCGGGTTCATCCCCCGCCGACCGCAACGACCATGAGAACGACTCGTCGATGACCAGCAGGACCCCGTGCGTTCACGCCTCGTAGTACGTGGCGGCCCCCAGGGAAGCTATGGGGAGGCCCCGCCCGTCCCCTCTAGGCTGTCGCACATGGCTGAGAACTTGCTCTGTGTGCAGTGCGGACGTCCGCTATCCTACGAGCCCCCGCCGAGCGTAGGTGTGTGGGATGGCGGGACCGTCCCCGCTGGCGAGGGCAAGTATCGCTGCCGGTATGGATGCCTGGGGAATGTCGATCCCCGAAATGAACAATAGGTACGGCAACAGCCCCGATCCGTCACACCTCGCGGTGCCGTAAACGGAGGTGAACGCCAAAGGGGAAGATCCACGGTGAGCGATACTTCTGCCGACAGAGGGAGGGATCACCGACACCGCAGATAGGCTGCCGCGTCCCTGCGGGGTGTGCCACCTCTTCCCTGGCTTGGTTTAGGTTGGCCGAGGTTCGCTCAGAGTGAATCCGCGCTCGACAGAAAGGTCCCAGAGGTACTGATTGTACTTCAACTCGTAATGCGTGTACGCCGCGCGGCATGAAATAACGGGGGCGGGATCGCATCCTCGGAGCAAGGCGACGCCGAATGCTGCCATAACTCCGCAGTGCGTAGCGAATAGCGCATATCGCCACGCGGTGTCAGCATTGTGCTCGTTGCCCATCTGTGCTGAGATGACCGCCTCTGAAAGAGTGATCGCGTTCGCGTGAGCAATCCCGGACAGATACTGATACTCACGTCTGCCGATACTCGGCGCGAGCTTATGGATTAGATTTGTGTAGTTCGGAAGATTCGCCTTCGGAAGCGTCTGCCTACTCCTCCAGTCATTGATTCCGACAGCCAGCTTGACCATGTCCGGATCGGCGTCCGATTTGTTGACTCCGAAATCATTAAAGCCTTCTCGGAAAAGGTTGAACATCTTCGAGATTCGCAACTCTGGCGAGTCACCGACGTCTGACAGGTAAGCACATCGACTGGAGTATTCAGCGGCCGAGCGAGCAAGTACTCCAGGTGAGGCAACCATCGGGTGGTCAAGCCCGAGCAACTTGCCGAGGCTATACACGAAGTCGCCAGCGCCCACGAGGTAGAAGCGCGTAAGACGATGCGCCGTTAACAGCGGGTCGGGCATTGCATCGGAGCCGTGCGCGGCGTCGTAGCTGCCGATGTCTGCAACCGTCGATTCCTGGTAGTCGTGGTACGCAATCGCTCGCATGACCTGCGCGGTTGCGTCACAGAGTTGACTCGCTTCGAGCAGCGACGGAAGAGAGGCCATGTCGGCCAGAATAAGGGGAGGCCGGGCGTGATCGGCAAACTCCGCACCAAGCCACCCCGGAGCTTCGCTGGACGGGCTACTCGCGCCGACTGGCGAAACTAACACACCTCGGCACGCTCTGAGAGTGAGGCGAGAACCCTGTCGAACTGCAAGGAAGCGACGCCGCGACCCACCTACGGCGGTCTTCACGAGTGCGGACTGTGCGGATTTAGGGTCGGCTGGTTGGATCGTTGCAGGTCGCGGCATCGTTGGTCGCCGATGGCACTGCGCGCCGAGCTGGGAAAACGCAAATTTGGAGTGTTGGCGCCGTTGGCCGAGACTGACCGAACTGCGGACCTCCTGCGCACAGCGGCACTCAGCCAAGCCCCGGAAACTCACCTCGTCCGCCACTGCCGCCGTCGCCGCCTTGGGCGTCCCCCTGCAAGCTCACCGCATTCCCTCCACTGCCTCCGCCGCCACCGGGGAAGCCCCCCGCTCCTCCGTTTCCGCCCCTGGCGTTTCTTCCACCCATCGCGTGACCACCGTGTCCGCCCTGTCCACCGATCAATGGCGTGCCGTAGCCAGGAGCAATCTCATAGCCGCGGGTGCCGTAATCGAAGTATCCAAATCGGGAACGTGCTCGCTCGCGGTGTGTGGCGAAGTCGAACTGCTCTGCGAGAAAGCTCGCTTCGGCCTTGTATAGCGCAACGACGACAGCCATCAGAAGGACAGCGGCTATGGCGCATGCGATGGCTACGGGACTGTGGCGTCCGATCCACGCGAACACGATTGCACCGAGCAGGAACGTGCTCGCGGCAGCTTTGTTGATGGACTTCGCCGCATCAACGAATCGTTTTCCCATGCTGATCAGGACCTCTCGCGCCGGTCGCGGTCCCTCAGATAGCTGAATCAGGTGTGGGTTCATTGGCGGAGTTGCCGAGGATTCGCCAGCCATGGTCATCGGGCAATGCTATCGCTAATCTTGACTCCACTGTCGGAACATCTGTCGACTTCGTCTCCCCTGCTTCCTCATACTGGCCTCCCTGTCTGAGGGAAGTCAGACAATCGGGCCATGAGGAAGCAGGGGTGTCCTCGTTCGGCGGGTCAGGTACCGGTTCCCACCCCGACACCGAAAATCTGCGCTCGAAGGGGTTCGTTGTCGATCGTGACCGTCTCGACTCGCTCCATCAGGACTTTGCCGATCACTGCTTGGCAGATCGGGGCGCTTTCAGGGTACTTCCCGTTGAGGATGTCGGCCTGGTCGTCGGGAACGATCTGGAACTCGATTCGCTTCTTCGCCTCAGCGTCCACGAGCACGACCTGAGCGAACGTCATGATGATGTTGCGCGGTGGCATTGGCAGATCAGAGGTTTCCATGCTCGGATCTCGGCAGCGGCAGGCGAGGCGTTACCGATCAGACATCGGGTCGCTGATAGAGCGCAATCACTGCCGTTAGACCGACCATGCGCTTCGGCTGGCAAACACGAGGTGATGGGGGCCGAAGCCCCCGCCGCCGGATCAGGTGCCGTCGCAGCCGCAGCCCATGCAGAGCAGCAGCGCATTTCGGCAACGACCCCGCACATGCATGCCCTCTGCGACCAAGCTGAGCGATACTGCTGCGGGCCGCGTCACCGGGGACCACTGACGGCCTTCGCAGCGCCGCACCTCCCTGGGCTTGACCGGGTTGCGAATCGCTTACCACATCCAATCAGGTGGTGTAGGCAAAGAGCGTGTAATTGATCTCTCACCCCTGCGAGTCGTAGACCTCTGCACTCCACGTAGCAGTAACTGCGGACGAACAGCTGACTCGGGCTGGCACGATCCCGCGCTTAGCCGCGCAGGCGGGTGATCTCCTGCCGCGCGAAGAGGACGGTGCCGGTATCACGTCCGCCGGCCTCGGCGAGCTGGTCGGCGAGGTCGTGCACGGCTTCGAGGACGTGGTCACGTTGGCGGCGCTGGGCGCGGTTCCGTCCACGTTTGCGGTACGCGCGGCGTGCCTTCCGGTCACCGGCCAGGGTGTCGACCTCTTCGGCGGTGACGACTCCGGTGGCCACCTCCGGCGCGAGGACGTCGCGCATGAAGGCGCGTTCCCGCGGCACCGTTATCGCGAACACGCGGGTGACGACGACGATCGCGATGGCGATCACGCCGATCCACAGCAGGAACATCACGGCTGTGGCCCCTCCGGCGATCCCGCCGATGTTGTCCCAGATGCCGTGCAGCAGCATGGCCGTAGCCATCAGTGCGAGGCCAAGTCCCCGCCGTCGTGGCTCGGCCGGGCGGCCAAGGAGGTAGACCAGGCCGGCGCAGAACACCGCGCTGTAGAGGATGTGCGCCGCGACACCCATCGTCATCCGCATGACGATGGTGAACATCGCGTTGCCCACCGGATTCGCACCGAACTGCGCAGCACTGGACGTGAGGGCGTACTGGATGTCTTCGAGGATCTGGAATCCGAGTCCGATGAACGCGCCGAGGACGAAGCCGTCGAATGCGGTGCGCACGAGCCGGGGCGCGATCGCGATGAGCAGCAGGAGGCCGAGGCCCTTCGATATCTCCTCGGTGAAGGGAGCGGTGAGACCCGCACCCCAGTCCGCCGCCCATGCCTGCCCGAAGAGCTTGCCCCAGATCTCGAGCATCGGGGTGTTGGCGTTCGCCGCCATCGCCCACGGCGCGGCGAAGGCTCCCCATACGAAGGCGAGCACGATGAGCTTCCACGACTGGTGCGCGTAGCGGTCGATGCGCTGGGTGAACCACCAGAAGAGTGCGCAGTACAGCGCGAACAGGACGGTGGCCACGATCAGCGCTTCGCCGTAGGCCGGAGCCTGGCCTCCCACGTATCGGGTGAAGCTGACGGCTCCGATCGCCACGAGCACGACGTACACCCAGAACGCCAGGTTTCGGGGCTGAGCGAAACGGAAGGCCTGACCCCATCCCGAGTTGCGGATCGCCTCGGCGCGGGCGGCGAGCAACGCGTCGTCCGCACCGCGCGACTCGATACCGTGCGAGGCGGTCATCACTGCTCTCCTCGGTTGTCGGCGGCGATGCTGGTGATCATTCCGGCGACCTCGGTCGCCGCGAGGCCCGTCGTCTCGACCGGGCCGGTGACCACGACCTCCACCCCGGTGCCGTCGATGACGAAGGCCGCGATCGCGCCGTCGGCGGAGACGCTGCGGTAGCGGGACATGACCCCCTGTTCACCGTTCGTCGTGGTCACCGGCAGTGGATCACCGACGACGTGTGGGCCGGCCTCGTCGGTCAGGGCATCGGTCGTCTGCCGCACCTGATCGAGCAGCGAAACCGGGGTGCCGTCCCACTTCGCGGTTCGGACGGAGAAGGCCACCGCTCCGTTGTCGACCTCGGCGGTCTTGCCGATTCCGGAGCGCGGTTCGTCCCCGACCACGGTGCCGTCGACGATCGTCCATCCGGCGGCAGGCGAGAACGCGACCCCGCCGTCGAGTGCGATCCGGTCTCCGAGGCGAGCAGTCTCCCCGTGGGTCATCACCCCGTTGACCGCCGGGGTCACCACCGCGAACAGCACCGCGAAGGCCACCACCACCAACGCGGGTGCGATCGTGGCTCGCTCGAGTCCGAACCATCGGCGCTCGACGGCTACCCATCCGTCGGGAGCGACTGCGTCTGTGCCCGTCACCCGATGACCTTTCGTCGTGCCGAGGGCGATCGACCCGGCGGCACCGGCAATTGCTGTTCACAGTTGATCACGCCGAGTGCCGACTACGCCGCCGACGCGGCCGATCACCGGCCAGATGGTGTCGCGGTTCCTGGATGGCGTTCGTCACGGTGTCCCGCGGCGCGCCGGGCCTCGACGGCGCGGTGGTAGCGGTACGCACAGAACACCGCAGCGGCCAGGAGGACGGTGGTCAGGACGCTGCCCTCGACGCCGTAGTCGCCCCCGGTCAAAATCGCCGATCCCACGGAGTCGGGGCCGACATTGAACAGAGTGACCTCACGGAAGCTGGAATCCCCCGGGAGGCCGAAGATGTTGCTCTGCGCCATGTTCCATGCCGTGTGGATGCCTGCGGCCAGCCAGATCGACCCCTGGGCCAGCGACAAGAACGAGAACAGGAGTCCGAACAGGAAGATGTTGAGCAGGACCAGCGGGTGGAAGTCGAGGTGCACCACGGCGAACAGGATCGACGGCGCGATCACCGCAACCCAGCCGTTGGTCAGCTTCAGTCCGTGCCACTGCAGCAGGTAGCCGCGAACGACGATCTCCTCGGTCGAGGACTGCACGATCCACACCGGAACCAGGGACAGGACAATCCACACGGCGGCGGAACCGGTGGTCGTGTGACCCGCAACCGTGTTGCCACTGTAGCCGCCGAACAACACCAGCAAACCCAGTGCCAGAGCGAACAACACGAACCCACCACCGAACCCGGTGCCGAATCGCACGAACCCGCGGCGGTCACGCAGGCCGACCGACAGGATCGAACGGCGCTCGTAGAAGATCACCCACAGGGCCAGCAGGAGCAGCGAGAGGCCGTTGGTGATCACCTCACCCCACTGCGCGGGGACACTGCCGTCCAGCTCGTGCCCGGTGACCGCGCCGGCAATCACCGCACCGATTCCCTGACCGCCGATGATCGCGACCAGCGCGACGATCCACACAACGATCAGGTTCGGGCGCCGCTGCGCGGTGTCCGCCTGTTGAACGAGCGGTGACGAGGAGACATTCATCGGCGAAACTCCAATCCCAACGCGTATTCCTGCAGCTTGTTCGCCTCACAGTAGGGGACGTCGACAGGGTGATGCGCCCAGGATGTTGCGGGTCATGAGGTTGTTGACGCCCGGGCAGGGGTGAGCTGAAGGGACGGGAATGGTGTAAGCGGGTGACGATGGGAACGTCGGGTCGGGGTGTCGAGGAGGCCCATGAGTCGTTGCGGGGCGGCTGGGTCGCAGACTCCCTGACCGACTGCCCCGGCCGGTTCGGTCCGAGATCAGGGTTGCCTCGACACCCTTCCTTGTCGGAGGGCTGAGGAGTGTGTAGCGAACATCTCACCCCGGCGAGCGTGGCGACCTCGGCGCGACGCAGCCCCGGCGTGCGCCGCCGCGGGCCCGCGGGAAGCCCAGCCTGGGCGGGGGTGACCGCCTCGCGGCGATTGCGCAGGAAGAGGCCGAGCTCGTTCATCCCTCGACGGTACGGCGCGCGGCGGACCGGAGGGTGGCCGTGGGACTACCACCCTCGCGGCGGCCTCCTCCGGCGTCCGAAATCCGCAGAAGCTCGGAGGCGACCGAACTTCCGAGGAGGAAAACCCATGAGCACCCTGCGTCTCGCCGTCGTCATCGGCAGCGTCCGCGACGGCCGCTTCGGCCCGACCGTCGCGCGCTGGTTCAGTGACATCGCGGAGAAGGACCGCCGATTCACCGTCGAGGTGGTCGACCTGGCCGACCACGAACTCCCGGTCGGGCTGCCCGCCACGCCGCCGCTGCTGGACCCGAACCCGGAGCGCCCGGCGGGCATGCGCGGCCTGACCGAGGCCCTCACGAGAGCCGACGCCTTCGTGATCGTCACCCCGGACTACAACCGCAGCTACCCGGCCGCGCTCAAGGCCGCCATCGATTGGCACTTCACCCCGTGGGAGCACAAGGCCGTCGGCTTCGTCGGCTACAGCGGAGCATCGGGCGGCCTGCTCGCCATCGAGCACCTGCGGCAGGTCTTCACCGAGCTGAACGCGCACACCGTCCGCGACTACGTCTCGTTCCCCCGCTACTACCTGCTCTTCGACGAGAACGACGCGCTGCGCGAGCCGGAAGAACCAGCAGCGGCGGCACGTGAGCTGCTGGACCAGGTGCACTGGTGGGCGCGCGCGCTGACAACAGCTCGATAGGGTCGACTCCGTGGCTGCCTACACCGACGACCTCACCCTCGCGCTCACCCTGGCGGACGCCGCCGACAGCATCACCGCCGCCCGCTTCGGCGCGCTCGACCTGCGGGTCGACGCCAAGCCGGACCTCACCCCGGTCTCCGACGCCGACCTCGCGGTGGAGCGGGAGCTGCGCAGGCTGCTGACCGAGCGGCGCCCGGCGGACGCGGTGCTCGGCGAGGAGTTCGGCGGGGAGGCCGAGTTCAACGGCAGGCAGTGGGTGATCGACCCGATCGACGGCACCAAGAACTTCGTGCGCGGCGTCCCGATCTGGGCCACGCTCATCGCGCTGCTGGAGAACGGAATGCCGGTGGTCGGCGTGGTGAGCGCGCCCGCGCTGGCCCGGCGGTGGTGGGCGGCGCAGGGCTCCGGCGCGTGGACCCGGTTCCACCCCGGGGCGCCGCAGCCGATCACGGTGTCGAAGGTGACGAACCTGGCCGACGCCAGCCTGGCCTTCTCCAGCCTCTCCGGCTGGCGCGAGCGCGGGCTGCGGGAGAACTTCCTCGCGCTCACCGACGACGTCTGGCGGGTCCGCGGGTACGGCGACTTCTTCGGGTACTGCCTGGTCGCGGAGGGCGCGGTGGACGTCGCCACCGAGCCGGAGGTCTCGCTCTGGGACCTCGCCCCGCTGGACATCCTGATCCGCGAGGCGGGCGGCCGCTTCACCGCGCTGAACGGCGGCGCGGGCCCGCACGGCGGCGACGCGGTGGCGAGCAACGGCCTGCTGCACGACACCGTGCTGCAGCGGCTCACCTGACCCTCACTCTTTGATCGAAACGGACCCCTCGACGCCTGCGATGGCGCGCTCACGGCGGCCCGGCGGACACTGGCGCCCGGCCCCGGTCAACGACCTCTCGACGCACTTCTTACTCTGAAGTAAGATAGTCTTACTCAGGAGTAAGAAAGCTGGGACCAGATCTCACCCCCGCCCTCGAGAAAACAGGTGATGATGAGCACGCGAGACAGCGCGACGAAGCGGCGTCCGGAATCCGGCCGGAGCGAGGACTCCGCCGTCGGCCTGCACCAGCCCAAGCGGGACTGGATGGGCGCGGCCATGCGGGTGATGACCACCATCACCGGCTCGGAGCTCGCCGAGAAGTACAACCTGCGCAAGCCGCTCGAGCGGGCCACCTACGAGGGCACCAGGACCGGGTTCCGTACGCTCGGCGCCGCGACCCGCGCCTTCGGCAAGGTCGCGGGCAACGGCGCGCCGAAGCGGCTGCCGGACAACGAGTCCAAGGCCAAGGGGTACTTCGACCTCTCCCCCACCGACGACCAGAAGATGATCGTCGAGACGGTCAAGGAGTTCGCGGCCGAGATCCTGCGGCCTGCCGCGCACGACGCCGACCACGCCGCCGCCGCGCCGAAGGACCTGCTGGAGCGCGCCGCCGAGCTCGGCATCACGCTGATCAACGTGCCGGAGGAGCTGGAGGGCGCGGCCAGCGAGCGCGGCGCGGTCACCAACGCACTGGTCGCGGAGGCGCTGGCGCACGGCGACATGGGGCTGGCGCTGCCCATCCTGGCGCCGAGCGGGGTCGCGGTCGCGCTGAGCCAGTGGGGCACCGACGCGCAGCAGAAGACCTACCTGCCCGCCTACACCGGTGAGAACGTGCCGCAGTCCTCGGTCGTCATCTCCGAGCCGCGCGCGCTCTTCGACCCGTTCGCGCTGCAGACCAAGGCGGTCCGCTCGCCCAGCGGCTACCGGCTGTCGGGCGTGAAGAGCCTGGTCCCCGCCGCCGCGGAGGCCGAGCTCTTCGTGGTCGCCGCCGAGCTGGACGGCCGCCCGGCGCTGTTCCTGGTGGAGTCGGACAGCAAGGGGCTGGTCGTCGAGGCCGACCCGAGCATGGGGTTGCGCGCCGGTGGCCTCGGCAGGCTGATCCTGGACGACGTCGCGGTGAGCACCGAGGCGATCCTGGGCGACGGAGACGCCGCCACCAGGGCCGCGGAGTACGCCGATGCGGTGCGGCTGGCCCGGCTGGGCTGGGCCTCGCTGGCGGCGGGCACCGGCCGCGCCGTGCTCGACTACGTCATTCCGTACGTGAACGAGCGCGAGGCGTTCGGCGAGCCGGTCTCGCACCGGCAGGCGGTCGCCTTCATGGTCGCCAATATCGCCATCGAGCTGGACGGGCTGCGGCTGGTCACGCTGCGCGGCGCCTCCCGCGCCGAGCAGGGGCTCTCCTTCGGCCGCGAGGCCGCGCTGGCCCGCAAGCTGGCCTCGGACAAGGGCATGCAGATCGGCCTGGACGGCGTGCAGCTGCTCGGCGGCCACGGTTTCACCAAGGAGCACCCGGTCGAGCGCTGGTACCGCGATCTGCGGGCCATCGGCGTGGCCGAGGGCGTCGTTCTCATCTGATCTTTTTCTCCAGGAGACCTGAACAATGATCAACCTCGAACTCCCGAAGAAGCTGCGGGCGAGCGCGAACCAGGCGCACCAGGTGGCCGCGCAGATCTTCCGCCCCATCTCGCGCAAGTACGACCTCGCCGAGCACGAGTACCCGGTCGAGCTGGACACCATGGCCGCCATGGTGGAGGGGCTCAACGACTCCGGCACGCAGAAGATCGGCGGTGCCGCCGGTGGCCGCTCGGACGAGAACGGCCACGCCACCGAGCTGCTCGGCAACACCAATGGCGGCAACATGTCCGCGCTGCTGAACGCGCTGGAGACCTCCTGGGGCGATGTCGGGCTCATGCTCTCCATCCCCTACCAGGGGCTCGGCAACGCCGCGATCGCCGCGGTCGCCACCGACGAGCAGCTGGCCCGGTTCGGCAAGGTGTGGGCCTCGATGGCGATCACCGAGCCGTCCTTCGGCTCGGACTCGGCCGCGGTCACCACCACCGCCGTGCTGGACGGCGACGAGTGGGTGCTGAACGGCGAGAAGATCTTCGTCACCGCCGGTGAGCGCTCCACGCACATCGTGGTCTGGGCGACGGTGGACAAGTCGCTCGGCCGCGCGGCGATCAAGTCGTTCGTCGTGCCGCGGGACGCCCCGGGCCTCTCGGTGGCGCGGCTGGAGCACAAGCTCGGCATCAAGGCCTCGGACACCGCGGTGCTGCTGCTGCAGGACTGCCGGATCCCGGCCGACAACATCCTGGGCAGCCCGGAAGTCAATGTGGAGAAGGGGTTCGCGGGGGTCATGCAGACCTTCGACAACACCCGCCCGCTGGTCGCCGCCATGGCCATCGGCGTCGCCAGGGCCGCACTCGAGGAGCTGCGCTCCATCCTGGCCGACGCGGGCGTCGAGATCGACTACGACGCCCCGGCCAACAACCAGCACGCCGCCGCCGCCGAGTTCCTGCGGATGGAGGCCGACTACGAGGCCGCCTACCTGCTCGCGCTGCGCGCCGCCTGGATGGCCGACAACAAGAAGCCGAACTCGCTCGAGGCTTCGATGTCCAAGGCCAAGGCGGGGCGCACCGGCACCGACATCACGCTCAAGGCGGTCGAGCTGGCCGGGGCGATCGGCTACTCGGAGCGGCTGCTGCTGGAGAAGTGGGGCCGGGACAGCAAGATCCTGGACATCTTCGAGGGCACGCAGCAGATCCAGCAGCTGATCGTGGCGCGCCGGGTGCTGGGGCTCACCAGCACTCAGCTGAAGTAACTTCCTGAGCTGACGAAACCGGCCCGGACCAGCACTGGTCCGGGCCGGTTCGCGTTCAGCGGGCGTTGCTGGTGCAGACCACGTCGACGATGTGCGCGCCGCTCAGCTGGGCGGAGCCGGTGTTGGCGAGCACCGCGGTCGGGGTGATCTGCGCGATCAGGTCGTAGGCGGCGCGCTCGGCCGAGGCGCGGTCCGGGCCGGACTTCCCGGCGTAGCCGTCTTCGCTGGCGACCAGCGCGCCGCAGCCGTTGGCCCAGGCGACCAGGATCTCGCAGTCGGACTCGCCGCACTGCTCCAGCGCCACCCGGTAGGCCTCGTCGTAGTTCGGCAGGTCGACGCTGACGCCGTAGTACAGCGTGCTGTTGCTGACCGCGATCGCCGCGTACTGGCCCGCGGCGTGCGCCGAACCCGCGCCGAGCACACTCCCCACCGCAAGGGCGCCCGCCGCGACGGCGAAGCCGACCTTACCCATGAAACTCATTGATTCCACTCTCTTCTCGTCCACGTTCCGGGTCCGGAACCTCGACATCATTCCCGTTTCCGGCAAATCCGTCCAGACGAGACCTCCGGGGGCTTCTACCGCGTGAAAAGATGACCGCGTGAACGGAAATCGGCGCGGCCGCAAACTCACGGTGGCGCTGGCACTGGTGCTCGCGGTGGCGGCGGCGCCCACCGGGGCGACGCCGCCGATCACGGTGACCCCGCTGCCCGGAGGACCGGCAGTGGCCTCGGCAACACTGCTGGTCGAGTACGCGACCGCCGACGAATCCGGGGTGCCCGTCCCCGCGAGCGGGCTGGTGTACCTGCCGCGCGGGGCTGCGCCCGCGGGCGGGTGGCCGGTGGTGTCCTGGGGATACGGCACCGCGGGGGTCGGGGACCACTGCGCGGCGTCGGTGCGGCTCCGCGCAGGCGAGCCGCCGACGCAGGCGGCGGCCATTTCGGCGCCCGCCATCGCGGCAATGCTCAACCAGGGATACGCGGTCGCGGCAACGGATTACGCGGGGCTGGGGACGCCGGGGCCACACCACTATCTGTCGGCCGTCGCCGAGGGCAATGCCGTGATCGATATCGTGCGCGCCGCGCGGGCTGCGGATTCCCGGATCGGCACGGCGTGGGCGAGCGCGGGGCACTCCCAGGGCGGGCAGGCGGCGCTCATGGCGGGCAGGCTCGCCGACACCGCGGCGCCGGAGCTCGACTTCCGCGGCACCGTCGCCTTCGCCCCGGAAACCACCGCCGAGTACGGACTTTCGCTGCTCGGCCCCGAGCTTCCGCCGGGGCAGCTGCTGAGCTCGGTCTCCTCGCTGCTGGTCTACCTGCTGCACGGCCTGCGGTCGGCGCGGCCCGACCTGCCGGTGAACGACTACCTGAGCCCGCTCGGCCGGGCGGCGGTGGACGCGGCGGAGAGCCGCTGCGCCACCGAGCAGCGCGCGGCGCTGGACGGGGTGCCGCCGCGGGCGCTGCTCGCCCGGCCGCTCGCCGACCCGCCCTTCGCGGCCGCGCTGCACGCCTACATGGGGCTGCCCGGGACCGGTTGGACGCATTCGGTGCGGGTGCTGCACGGCACCGCGGATCAGGTGGTGCCGCTGCCGCTCAACCTCGCGTTCACGACCGCGCTGCGGGCCGCCGGAGCCGACGTCGAACTGGACATTCGACCGGGAGTGGACCACTTCGGCATCGTCGACGCGGGTTTGCCAGCCATGCTGGCTAATCTTCAGACAGTGCTCGACTGAGCGATATCTACTCCCTATCGCCCCAACATAGACCCCACTATTCCCTTCTCGCGCGTGATGACGCACACTTCGAGGATGCAGGGGAACACCGTGAACCACGGATTGCCGTGGCATCGGCGATCATGGGGCAATCACAGCGCGGGGGCGTCGAGGCGGGTACGCACGCTGCCGCCGGGGTACGACACGCCGCCGCCCGGGTTCCGGGACCGGCCCGCGCGGCCGGGCTCGCTGGCGACACCGCTCGCGATCATCGGCGGAATCCTGCTGCTCTGGGGCGGCATCTTCACCGTGGCGCGGATCGCCACCGACCCGGAGCCGCTGCCCAGCGCCGAGGTGCGGGACGCGGCGCTGGCCTTCCAGGTCACCGAGGTGGAGCCGCCGGTGAAATCGCTCGGCCCGGCCGTCGCGGCCGGTGAGTACCGCGTGCTGACCGTGGTCGTGCGGAACCCCGGCGCCGAGCCGCGCTCCTGCGGGGGCTGCGACCAGCGGCTGGTCGACGACCGCGGCCGGGAATACCCCGCCGCCGCGATCCCGAATTCCGCGGTCCCGCCCGGCGCTGCCGTTACGGTGAAGGTCGCCTTCGACGTCCCGGTCGGCACCGTTCCCGCCGCGCTCGAGGTGCACGGCTCGCAGTCGTCCGCCGGCGCGAAGGTCGCTCTGCGCTAGACCAACCAGCGTTACCACGACTCTTCTGAGGAGAACTGGGTTATGCATCGAGTGGGTTCACTGCGTCGTCTCTCGCTCGCCGTCGCCGCGCTCGCGGCGGGCGCCTTCACCCTCGCGGGGCCCGCCGCGTCCGAGCCCGCGGCCGCGCCCGCCATCGACCCGGTCGCCGCGGTGCAGCAGCTGCGCACGGTCGCCGCGGGCAACCCGGACGCCGAGGCGGCGATCGACCGGCTGCTCACCGACGCCGCGCTGGACCGGGCGGGCGAGGTCGCGATGATGGCGCAGCCGTTCCAGGTGCCCGCGCAGTCCGATATCGGGCGCGGCGACGGCGGCACCCTCTACGGCAACGGCATCGCCTTCGGGTACGACGGCTTCCGCTTCGGCTTCTTCGGCGGGCCGGGCACGATCGCGCCGAACCAGGACGACGCCAGGCTCGAGGTGGTCTGGCTGAACCTCGCCACCGGGCAGAGCGGCATCGACCGGCTGATCGAGCACCAGGACATCCCGGTGGACACCACCATCAGGACCGCGAAGCTGAACACCGGCGCGGGCCCGGTGGTCGCCGCCATCTACGGCTCGATGTGGCACCGCTGGGCGGTGCCGGTGGACGCCGCGCACCCGGACGGATTCGCCTACCAGCGCGGCAATATCACCATGCCGACCTTCGGAGCGGTGTACAACC
>NZ_JBHVAK010000093.1:0-18028 GCF_042667085.1 Nocardia sp. NPDC057353 | reverse complement strand
GTGGTCGCCGCGCTCGACCTGCCCACCGACGGGCTGCGCAACCTGGTGCTGCCGCCGCTGGCGCACGCGAGCGGCTGCGTCGACCAGGTGCTGCCCACCTTCGCGGTCGGCGGGACGGTGGTGCTCGCGCCGGACCGGGGCAGGCTGGCCGAGGCGATCGAGGACGAGCGGGTGGACATGGTCTCCGGCACCCCGCGGCTCTTCACCGAGCTGCTGCCCGCGCTCACCGCGGGCGGCGCCGGGCGCGAGCGGGTGGCGCGGATCAGCAAGGCCGGGCACCGGGCGGACCGGGCCGCGGCGCCGGGTGCCCTCGCCGCCGCGCTGCGCTCGGCGTTCCCGGCGGCGCGGCAGTGGTCGGTCTGGGGCGCCACCGAGACCAGCGGGATCGGGCTCGCCGCCGAGGACACCGCGGAGACCGCCGGGTCAGGGGCGGGCAGCGTGCTCGGCTTCCCGTTCGGCGGCACCGAGCTGGCGCTGTGGGGGCCGCGCGCGAACGCGGGCCACGGGGAGCTGCTGTGCCGCGGGCCGAACGTCACCCGGCGGTACTGGAACGACCCGGCGACCACCGCCGCGCGCTTCACCGGCACCTGGTTCCACACCGGTGACCTGGTCACCATCGAGTCGGACGGGCTGGTCCGCCGGGGCGTCGCGCGCTGAGCGCGCCGGAGCTGTCGCCCGCCGCCCGCGGCTGAGCCGTCGCGAGCGTGGCGCGACCGCGCCGCCGGGCGATACCGGAGGGCGAAGCCGGGTGCCGGCTCAGCCGATCAGTCGAGCAGGCGGGCGCGCAGGCGATCGCGGAGCTCGCCGGTGAGGCCGAGCGCGGCGTAGTAGCGCTCCGGGTCGCCGTGGAACTCGCGCACCCCGTCGGTGGCGACGGCCAGGTACTCGGCGCGCACGCCGAGCAGGTCGTCGGAGACCTCGGTGCCCGGCTCCGGCGCCGCGGCGGCGATCATCTCGCGCAGCGCGGGCACCGCGTCGTTGCTGCGCAGGTAGTCGGCGACGACCTCGTCCTCGGCGACGCCGACCGCGCGCAGCAGCGTGGCCACCGCCCAGCCGGTGCGGTCCTTGCCCGCGGCGCAGTGCACCAGGGTGGCGCCGGGGCCGTCCGCGATCGAGGCGGCGAGCTCGGCGATGGCCAGGTTCGCCTCCGGCATGGCCGGGAAGAGCCGGTAGACCTCGAGCATGTGCGCGCGGGCGGTGTCGGACTGCCGCGCCTCGTGCGGCGGCGCCTCGCCCATTCTGGAGTCGAACGGGGTGACGGCGACGCGCACGCCGTCGGGGACGCTGTCGGCGCCGAAGTGATCGATCTCACGGTGGCCGCGTAAGTCATGCACCGCCGTCACCTCGAGTTCGCGGAGCAGCGCGTGTCCCCTGGCGTCGAGGTGGGTGAGCGCGGCGGAGCGGAGCAGCACGCCGGGGCGGACGGAGCCGCCCGCGGCGGTGCGGAGCCCGCCCACGTCGCGGAAGTTGAAGGTGCCGGAGAGCCGGAGATGGTCGGCGGAGGGCGAGACGGTCACGGTGCTCAGGCTAACGGCTGGGGGCCGGTCGCGACCGGGCTGCACTTTATGCAACGAATCGATGTAGTCTGTGGCATCGCGCACATCCGGACAGAGTGGTCCGGATGGCGCCGTAGAGTGGACCATCGACGTGGCGGTACCAGTGATCTGCCCACGTCGGCCGTCGGTCGCCGACGGCCCGGAGCATGCTCCCCGCGGGGATGGCGGCGAGCATGGTCGATTGCGAAGGCGTTCCGGTTGGATAACAAAACATTCTTTTAGTCTGGAATAACCGGTGAGCGCTGGGCTCAAACCCCGAAAGCACTTACCATTGCCGGATGATGGACCGGGAGTCTCGCAATTTCGGGGATGAGCGTTCGGTTTCCGGTGCTCCAGTTCTGTCGAGGGAGTCGTTGTTGAGCGTACGGGGAGAGATGGTGAAGACCCGGCTTCGGCCGACGATCTCCGAAGCGGTGGAGCAGGCCGCCGCTTCGCTCGATCACGGCGGCGGCCGCGGCCTCCGGATGCTGCTGCACGCCGGGATGAGCGCGTACTGGCCGCTGGTCAAGGCGGCACCGGTGGCGCAGGTCCAGGCCTACGAGGAGACGCTGCGCTCGCTGCGGGTGCGCTGGGAGGCGGGCTCCGGCTGCGTCGGCGGGAGCGACCCCGCCGCGGTCTTCGCGGAGATGGACCGGCAGATGGTGGCCTTCCTCGAGCTGTGCGCCGAGCGCACCGGGATGCAGTGGCTGGAGCCGGTGGAGGCGGTGGCCGCGTACGCCGTCTCGGTGCTGCACGGGACCGTGCTGCGCTGGCTCGCCGACTGCAATGACGAGACCATGCTGGTCGTGCTGGACGACCTGGTGAGCAGCCTGGCCGCGCGCGCCGCGGAGTACTGACCGGCGCGGTGCTGGACGTGTGACCAAATGGGTGGTTCAGTAAACGGGTGCCCGCCATCGACCTCGCGCGGCCCGCGGCCGCGACCCCGCCGATCGCCCGCCTGCATGCCGCGACGGCCGATCTCGACCCACCCCTGGCCGCGCTCGACCTGAGCAGGCTCCGCGCCAACGCCGCCGATCTGGAGCGCCGCGCGGGCGGAACCCCGATCCGGGTGGCGAGCAAATCCGTGCGCTGCCGTGCGGTGCTGGAGGAGGTGCTCGGCACCGGCCTCACCGCCGCGGGCGGCTTCCGCGGCATCATGGCCTACTCGCTGAGCGAGGCATTGTGGCTGGTCCGGGCGGGTGCCGGGGATGTGCTGATGGGCTACCCGACGGTGGACCGCGCCGCGCTGGCCGAGCTCGCCGCCGACGCTGCCGCCCGCGCCGCCGTCACCCTGATGATCGACGACCCCGCGCACCTGGAGCTGATCGCCACCGCCACCGGCGGCCGCGCGGGGCTGCGGGTCTGCCTGGACGTGGACGCCTCGCTGCGGATCGGCCCGCTGCACCTCGGCGTGCGCCGCTCCCCGCTGCGCACCCCGGAGCAGGCTGCTGACCTGGCCTACGCGGCGAAGCGGGCGGGGTTCGCGGTGGTCGGGGTGATGACCTACGAGGCGCAGATCGCCGGGCTGCCGGACGCCAACCCCGCGGTGCGGCTGGTGAAGCGGGCCTCGGCGGCGGAGATCGCGGGCAGGCGCGCGCGGGTGGTCGAGGCGGTGCGCGCGGTCGCGGGCGAACTGGAGATCGTGAACGCGGGCGGCACCGGCTCGGTCGAGCTCAGCGCGGGCAGCGCGGCGGTCACCGAGGTCACCGCCGGGTCCGGGCTGTACGTGCCAACGCTCTTCGACAACTACCGCTCCTTCACCCCGCGCCCCGCGCTCTACTTCGCGCTGCCGGTGCTGCGCAGGCCGACCCCGTCGATCGCGACGGTCTTCGCGGGCGGCTACATCGCCTCCGGCCCGGCCGGGAAGTCCAGGGTGCCGACGCCGGTCTGGCCGGGACGGCTGCGGCTGCTCGGCGCCGAGGGCGCGGGCGAGGTGCAGACCCCGCTGGCCGGTGCGCGCGGGCTGCGGCTCGGTGACCGGGTGTGGTTCCGGCACGCCAAGGCGGGCGAGCTGTGCGAGCGCTTCGACCGGCTGCAGCTGGTCGACGCCGACGGCGGCCGCACCGCGGTGCCGACCTATCGCGGCGAGGGAAAGTGTTTCGGCTGAATTCGGTCCTGGCGTGGTGAATATTGTTCGCATACCGTTCGGTCTATTTTATCCGGTACCGCCGGTTATGCGCAGAATTGCGCGGCCGTAATTCGACCGCGAATTCTCGGCGAATTCAGTGCAGCCGCAGCAGCGCCGAGAGTTCGGCCAGTTCGGCCGGGTCGGCGGGGAGGTACTCGGTGAGCAGCGGCGAGCGGATGATGGTGGCGTGCCAGAGCGCGCGGCCCAGCGCGCCGCGCAGCATCCGGGCGGCCACCAGCGCGCGCACCGCGTCGGGGGCGTCCACCGGCGCCGAGACGGTGGCCGAGACCAGCACCACCGCCGCCTCCCGGCCGCGGAACCGCTCCGGCGTGCCGACCAGCACGTCGTCGATTCTGGCGCGCTCCAGCAGGGTGCGGATCAGCGCGACCTGCGGGCCGTAGGGCGCCACCACGAAGATGTCGTGCGGGTGCAGCCTGCGGGTGCTGCCGCCGCTGGTCCAGGCGCCGGTGAGCAGGGTGCGGACCCGGCGCACCACCTCCCGCGCCTCGGGTTCGCAGACCGTGCTGTGGCCGCGGTGCGGGATCAGCACGGTCTCGATGCCCGGCGGCACCACGTCCAGCTCGCGGCCGCCGGTGACGGTCGCGGCGGCGCCGAGCCGCCCGTCGTACCAGAGCGCGGAGAGCGGGGCGCAGACGGCGGGGTGCAGCCGCCAGGTGCGGTCCAGCAGGTAGCCGGTGGCGGCCGGGACGGTGCGGTGCGGCCCGATCCGCAGCCCGAGCGCCGAGCTGGGCGGCCCGGCGTGCTCCAGGTCGCCGAGCAGCAGCAGCGAGCGGGCGCTGACCGCGGCGGCCAAGGCGTCGGCCGGGGCGCAGCGGCCCGCGTCGGCCACGATGAGCAGGTCCAGCGCGCCGGGCGGCACCTGCGCCGGGTCGGCGAAGTCGGCGGGCAGGCCGCCGAGGACGCAGCCGTTCACCGCGGTGTCGAGGAAGCGCCGGTAGCGGGCGCCGTCGATCACGGCCCACTCCGGGGCCACCGAGACCACGTCCTTCTTGGCCACCAGCTCGGGCAGCACGCCGGCGCGGACGACGGCGTCCAGCAGCTGCTCGACGGTGCCGTGGCCGTCCGGGGCGGTGATGCCGATCCGCCACCGGTCCCCGGTGAGCAGCCTGGCCACCACCCGCGCGGTCGTCGAGACCTTGCCGGTGCCCGCGGGGGCCTGCACGGCGAGGACCGAATCGTCGAGCGCGCGGACCGCCTCGGTGATGGCGGCGGCGTGGTCGCCGTGCACCGGGGGCAGGCGGGTCAGGCCGTGCCGCAGCCGGGGCGGGCGGCGGGCGAGCAGGTCGAAGGGGGCGCCCGTCGGCATGTCCGGCAGGGTGACCAGGACGGTGTCGGCGAGCTGCTGCAGGGCGCGGTCGACCGCGGGGTCGGGGCGCGGCGGGCGCGGGGCCAGCGCGATCGGCATGGCGTCGGAGGGCTCCCTGCCCTCGGGGAGCACCTCCTCCAGCCGGACGGTGTCGGCGAACTCGGTGTCGGGGGAGCAGCCGAGCACCACCGCGGTGGTCACCGCGCGCAGGCCGGGGGCGGCGGGGTCGGGGTGGTCGTAGTAGGCGTGCACCGGCGTGCCCGGCGCGGGCACCGTCGAACCCAGCCTGCTGCCCGCGCCGGTGCCGAAGCGGCCGGTGAGGGTGAGGTAGCGGCGCAGCCCGGTGCCGTGCGGCGGGCGGTGCCACTTGGTGTCCACCGTGCCCCACTCGGCGACCAGCACGCCCGGCTCGTCGGCCCAGTCCGCGACCGGGTCGGCGCGGCGCGCCCGGTGCGCGTCCCAGCGCGGGCCGCGCTGCCTGCGGTGGTGGCCGAGGGCATCGGCGAGGAGCGCCGCCGGGTGCGCGGAATCGGCGCGGGCGCGGGCGAACTCGGCCAGGGCGGCCTCCAGGGAGGAGGGGCCGTCCGGGTCGGTCGCGCGGGGGAGCGCGGGGCGCGGCGGGATGCCGTAGCGGTCCGCGAGCGCGCGCAGGGCCGAGCGGATCCGCAGGACGCGGTCCGCGTCGGTCTCGTCCGCCGCGGGTGCTGCCGCCGGGACCAGGCGGTCCAGGGCTGCGGCTACCTGGGCGATGCGGTAGATCGGGGCCCGGACCCCGGGCAGGAGCGGCTCGGGGGCCGGTTCCGGCTCGCCCGCCAGAACCAGGGTGGAGCGCACGACGGGTGCGAGGTCGACGACGGCGTCGGCGGCGAAGAGCTCTTCGAGCAGCTCTTCGTCCCCGGGGCCGGTCTGGTGCGCGTGCAGCAGCGCGCGCACCTCGGCGCCGTGGTGGTAGAGGTGCGCGCCCGGGATGCGGCCCCGCAGCCGTTCCAGCACCGGCCGCAAGCCGTTCGCGCCGAACGGGATCCGCAGCGCGAGTTCCGGCCCGGCCACGAGCAGCGCGGGGCCGGGCGCGATCGCGATCGCGACATCGCCCGGCGTGCTCGGCGGCAGCGCGGCCAGCGCGTCCGCGCCCGCGGTGTCGGCGACCGGGTGCCCGGCGGCGTCCGCGCGCACCTGCACCCTGGCCTGCCTGCGCAGCGCGGTCGCGGTGCGCACCGGCAGCCCGGGCAGCTCGGCGGTGGAGCGGGCCAGCCGGTCGACCGTGCCGATCCCGGAGCCGCGCAGCAGCGCCGCCGTACCCGGATCGATCCCGGCCACCAGCCCGACGTCGCGCGCGGTGCGCGCCGCCGCCCGGCAGGCGCCGCAGTGCCCGCAGGCCAGGTAGCGCGGGTCGCCCCACTGCACCGGGAGCAGCTCGGCGGCCTGCTCGGCCACGATGTGCTCGAAGCGCTCGCGCCGCGCCAGGTACACCGGCAGAGCGGAGTCCAGCGGGAACTCGGCGCCGCCGATCCGCAGCACCGGCGCGGGCAGCGCGCCTGCCCCGCTCAGCAGGTCGGCGCAGGCCGCCAGCTCCAGCGCGGCGCGCACCGGGTCGGCGGCGGCCGCGGTGGCCGGGGTGTACCGCACCCGGTGGTCCGCGCGCAGCAGCCGCTCCGCGCCCGCGGCGGTGCGGCCGTCGAAGAGCACGGCATCGGTGATCTCGGCCGCCCCGCGGCGCAGCGCGGCGACGGTGCGCTCGTGCCCGGCGCGCAGCCGCGCCAGCTCGGCGGCGGAATCGGCGCGCGGCGAACCGATCTCGGCGTCCAGGGCACGCAGCACCGCGAATTCGCAGCGCGCGGCAGCGATCAGGTCGGCCGGGGCGGCGACGACCACGTCACCGATGACGAGCAAACGCGGCCCTCCTGTCTCGTCGCGGGCTCACCGGTGTCGGCGATTCGACGCCCAACACTACGGTGATTCCCGCGCGAAACGGGGGATCAGGAGCGCGGTTTGCGCCGCTCCGGCGCGCGGCGCGGGCCGTCGCGGCGCGGGCCGCGCGGCATCGAGCGGTGCTGCGGCGCCCCCTGGTCCAGCTGCAGCTGGATGAGCACGCCGCTGATCCTGGTGCGGCGCAGCGCCTCCAGCGTCTCGGCGGGCAGCTGCGCGGGCAGCTCGACCAGGCTGTGGTCCGGCCGGATGCTGATGTGCCCGAAGTCGCTGCGGCGCAGCCCGCCCTCGTTGGCGATGGCGCCGACGATCGCGCCCGGCACCACCCGGTGCCGCTTGCCGACCGCGATCCGGTAGGTGGCCAGCTCGGCGCCGGTGCCGCGGTGGTGGCTGCGGCCCCCGCCCTCGTCGTCGAAGCCGCGCGGCCGCTCCTGGCGCTCCCGGCGCGGGCGCTCGACCGGCTCCGGCTCGGGCTCCATGAAGAAGTTGTCGCCGTCGTGCGAGCCGACCGCGAGCGCCGCCGCGATATCGATGAGCGGGGTGTTGTGCTCGCGCTCGTACTCCTCGATCAGGCCGCGGAAGAGCGCCAGGTTCTCCGAGGAGAGGTTGTCGGTGATGGCGTCGCCGAACTTGCTGACCCGCTGCGCGTTCACGTCGTCGACGCTGGGCAGCTGCATCTCGATCAGCGGGTGCCTGGTGGCGCGCTCGATCGACTTGAGCAGGTGCCGCTCGCGCGGCGCCACGAAGAGCAGCGCCTCGCCGGAGCGCCCGGCCCGGCCGGTGCGGCCGATCCGGTGCACGTAGGACTCGGTGTCGTGCGGGATGTCGTAGTTGACCACGTGCGAGATGCGGTCGACGTCCAGGCCGCGGGCCGCGACATCGGTGGCGACCAGGATGTCCAGCGCCCCGGACTTGAGCTGCCCGATGGTGCGCTCACGCTGGTTCTGCGCGATGTCGCCGTTGATCGCGGCGGCGGAGAAC
Source organism: Nocardia sp. NPDC057353 (assembly GCF_042667085.1). Lineage (NCBI taxonomy): Bacteria > Bacillati > Actinomycetota > Actinomycetes > Mycobacteriales > Nocardiaceae > Nocardia > Nocardia sp. NPDC057353. Next base: position 10,131 of record NZ_JBHVAK010000093.1, on the reverse strand, counting down.
CCGCGGGCGCGCAGCTTCTCGGCGAGCTCCTCGGTGGCCTGCTTGGTCCGGACGAAGATGATCATCGCCTCGAACGACTCGACCTCGAGGATCCGGGTCAGCGCGTCCAGCTTGCGCTGGTGCGAGACCTGCACCCAGCGCTGCGTGATGTTGGTGTTGGTCGAGGTCTTGGCCTTGACCGTGATCTCGACCGGGTCGTGCAGGTACTGCTTGGAGATCTTGCGGATGGCGCCGGGCATGGTCGCGGAGAAGAGCGCGACCTGCTTCTCGTCCGGGGTGTCGGCGAGGATCCGCTCGACGTCCTCCTGGAAGCCCATCTTGAGCATCTCGTCGGCCTCGTCGAGCACCAGGTAGCGCAGCCCGGAGAGGTCGAGCGTGCCCTTCTCCAGGTGGTCGATGACGCGGCCGGGGGTGCCGACCACGACCTGGGCGCCGCGGCGCAGCCCGGAGAGCTGCACGCCGTAGCTCTGCCCGCCGTAGATGGGCAGCACGTGCAGCCCTGGCATGTGCGTGGCGTAGCGGCCGAAGGCCTCGGCGACCTGGATCGCCAGCTCGCGGGTCGGCGCGAGCACGAGGGCGCGCGGCTGCCGGTCCGCGGGGTCGAGCCCCATCAGGATCGGGATGGCGAAGGCGGCGGTCTTGCCGGTGCCGGTCTGCGCGAGGCCGACCACGTCGGCGCCGTCGAGCAGCGGCGGGATGGTCGCGGCCTGGATCGGTGACGGCGACTCGTAGCCGACGTCGGCGATGGCGCGCAGGATCCGGTCGTCGATGCCGAGCTCGGCGAAGGTGGGCGGGGCGTCGGCCGCGGGCTCGGCGGGCGAATCGCCCGCGGACGGAGCCGCAGAACCGCCTGCGGGCGCGGCGGTGGAGCCGCCCTCGGCGCTCTCGGTGGAACCGTGCGTCGCCGCTGTGACCGGGCTGCCGGTCGCGAAATCGCCGGTCGAACCCTCGCCTTCGCGGGGGTCCCCGTTGTCGCCGGGAACGGAGTCGACCTCATTGATGCTCATTGACCAGCAGTTTACTGCGTGGCGGTGGTCTCACCCGCAGCCGGGCCATACCGTGGTTCCCATGTCGTCACCGATCGTCGCGGTCGTCCAGTTCGCCCCGTCCACCGATCCGGCCGCCAACCTCCGCGCGCTGCGTGAACCGGTCGCCGCGGCCGCCGGGCGCGGCGCGGCGGTGGTGCTCGCCCCCGAGTACGCCATGTACGCGGTGACCAGGCTGGACGAGCGCGTCGTCGCGGTCCGCGAGCCGCTCACCGGGCCCTTCGTCACCGGGCTCGGCGCGCTGGCGGCGGAGTTCGGCGTGCACCTGGTGGCCGGGATCGTCGAGGAGGTGCCCGGCGAGCCGGAGCGCATCCACAACACCCTGGTGGTGCTCGACCCGGCGGGCGAGCTCGTCGCCACCTACCGCAAGGTGCACCTCTACGACGCCTTCGGGCACCGCGAGTCGGAGGTGGTGCGGCCCGGCGCGATCACCGAGCCGCCGGTGTTCACCGTCGGCGACACCGTCTTCGGCTTGCAGACCTGCTTCGACCTGCGCTTCCCCGAGGGGGCGCGGCGGGTGGCCGCGGCCGGGGCGCAGGTGCTGCTGCTGCCCGCGCAGTGGATCCCCGGCCCGGGGAAGGTCGACCAGTGGACGACGCTGCTGCGCGCGCGGGCGATCGAGAACACCGTCTACGTCGCCGCCGCCGACCAGGCCGAGCCGCGCGGCGCGGGCGCCTCGATGATCGTCGACCCGGCGGGCGTGGTGCTCGCCGAGCTCGGCGCCGAGCCCGGCGTCCTCACCGCCGCCGTCGACCCCGAGGTGCTGGACTCGGTGCGGCGCGCGAATCCCAGCCTCGAGCTGCGCCGATTCGCCGTGGTGGAGCGCGTTCCGGAGTAGCGTCGGAGGCGATGATCTACACCGATCGGGCATCGGCCGGTCGTGTGCTCGGGGGCGAGCTGGCCGAGTGGGGCCTCGTCGCGGAGGCGGGAGCCCCCGGTCCGCTGCTGCTCGGGCTGCCCCGTGGCGGCGTGCCGGTCGCGGCCGGTGCGCGCGAGATCGTCGGCGGCGCGCTCGACATCCTGCTGGTCCGCAAGCTCGGGGTGCCGTGGCAGCCGGAGCTGGCCGCGGGCGCGATCGGCGAGGACGGCGCCCGGGTGCTGAACCCGGACGTGCTCGCGCACACCGAGCTGAGCGCGGCGGCGCTGGCCGGGGTCGAGGTGGCCGAGCGGGCCGAGCTGGAGCGCCGCCGCGCCACCTGGCGGGCCGGGGCGCCCGCGGTGCCGCGCGCGGGCCGGGTGGTGGTGCTGGTGGACGACGGCATGGCGACCGGGGCCACCATGGTGGCCGCCTGCCGGGTGCTGCGCCGCCAACGCCCGGCCCTAGTCCTGGTCGCGGTGCCGGTCTCGTCGCCGGAGGCGCTGCGCCGGGCCGCCGCCGAGGCCGACGACGTGGTCTGCCCGCTGGTGCCGGAGCAGCTCGGCGGGGTCGGCACCGTCTACGAGGACTTCCACCAGCTCGCCGACGCCGAGGTCACCGCGGTGCTGCGGGCGCGCTGATCACCACAGCGCGCGCGGTGCGACCCGGCCCGCCGCGGTCAGCATGGGCCGCAGCCTGCCCGCGAAGCTCTCCGCGGTGACCGGCGTGATCTCCACCTCGGTGCCGGTGCGCACCGCGTAGCGGCCGTCCCCGGCGACGTCGATCCAGCACAGCACGCCGAACGGGGCGAGCGCGCCCGCGTTCCGGCGCACCGAGACCACGATCTGGCCGATGCCGTCCCGCGGGGCCCGCAGCAGCCTGCGGATCCTGGCGGGCGTCGACGGCCCGGAGACCGGGACCGTCACCAGGTCACGGCTGTCCTCGGCGACCCTGGCCAGCGGGGCGGTGAGCGCGGGCAGCGCGCCTGGCCCGTTGCGCGGCAGCGGGGTGATCAGCCGGGCGGCGAAGGTGCGCGCCGAGCCGACCGCGATCCGGATGTCGCCGCCGCGGTCCCGGGCGCTGCCCGGTGCCTGCGCGGCGACGACCGCGATCTCGCCCGCCACCGCCCCGAGCACCCGGACCGGTGGCCCGAGCCCCGAATCCGGTTGATACAGGCCGGCGTCCGTCTGTTCGGCACGGAATCTCGCTGCGCCGGCACCCGATCCGCCCGGATCGGCGCCGAATCCGCTCAGGCCGGTTTCGGGCACGCGGGGTCCGGTGCGGCGACCGCTCGGGCCGGTTTCGGGCACGCGGGGTCCGGTGCCGCGACCGCTCGGGTCGGCACCGAGATCGGTCGGGCCGGTGCCGAATCCGCTCGGGAAGGGATCGGTCTGCCCGTCCCCGGCGCCCGGTTCACGGGTGCCGGGCGCGGCAGGCCCGTAGCCGAAGACCTCCGCGCGCAGCTCGGGGCGGGCGAGGACGCGGAGCGCGGCCTCCAGGTCGGCGTCCAGGTGCTCCGCGCACCAGCGGTGCAGGGCGGGCAGCTGGGCGGCGCGCTGCACATTGTCGGCGGCGGAGAGCCGCACCGCGAGCGGGTAGGGGATGCGGTCGCCGTCGGCCCGGCTCCAGGCCATGGCGAACTGGTCCGGGGTGAGTGTTCGCCTCACTCGCGCTCGGACCACTCCCCGAGCACCGGGGGCGTAGTGGGGTCGAGCGCGCCGATGAGGGTGCCGTTGTCGTCGCCCGGCTCGAGGTAGGTGAGCTCCTCGTCGGCGAAGTGCAGGTCGTCGTCGGGGTGCTCGACCTGCGGCCGCGGCGGCAGGTGCGCGCTGATTCCGTGCCCGGGCCGCGTCGTCTCCGAGGCCGCGAGCGCGCCGCCGAGCAGCCCGCCCATGGCGCCCGCGCCGAGCCCGGTGACCGCCTCGGCGCCGCTGGACTCGCGCGGGCGCGCGGTGCGCTGCTCCTCGTCCTGCTGCTTCTTCTTCCGGTCGTCGGCGGGGACGGTCGGCGGGATGACGCTCGGTACCGCGGCGGAGACCGGTGCGGTGCCGGGCGGGAGGTGCGGGACGGCGGTGTGCGGCAGCGGGGTGCCGGTGAACGAGGCCGGGACGGTGCCCGCCGGGACGGTGGGCGCTGCCTGTGCGGCGCCGGTCGCCGGGCCAGGCGTGGCGCCGTCGGCGGTCGCCGCCGTGCTCGCGGTGTCGTCGTCCTCCGGTGCCGCGGCTGGATCTTCCGTTGCCGCAGCGGCTTCCGCGGCATCCGGATCCCGCTCCGCGCCACCGGCGGGGACCGCGTGGGCCACCGGCACCGCTTCGGTCTCCGACGACCCGCCGGTGCCCGGCGCGCCTGCCTGGGCGTCCGCGCCGGGCTCGACGCCGGTGCCGCCGGGTGCGTCGATATCGGGGAAGGCCGGGACGCCGCTGCCGGTGGGCAGGAAGGCGCCCGCGTAGACGTCCTCCATCACCCGGACGACGTCGAGCCTGGCCGTCTCCGCCGCCTTCTGCGCCGCCACATTGGCGGCAGCGCTCCCCGGATCCAGCAGCGCCGCCGCCAGATCCGGCTCGTCCGCAGGCGGGGCGCCGACCCCGGCGCGCACCGTCTCGGCGGCGTCGCCCGCCCGGTGCAGCCGCCCGGCGACCACGCCCATGACGTCGGCGAGCTCCCGGCCCCGCTGCTCGAACGCCGCGACGGCCGCGGCGGCGTTCGCGGCGGCCGGGCCGCGCCAACCGTCGGCCATGGCCGCGCGCACCTCGGCACCCGCGGCTTCGACGGCGGTGGCCAGCCCGGTGGCCGAGCCGTGCCAGAGCTGCCCGCCTGCGTTCAGCGCGGCCGGGTCGAGCAGGTTCACCGCGGCGTGCAGCTCCCGGTGCGACAGGTTGTCGAAGGTCTCCACCCGCGGCGCGTAGTCGGGGTCGGTGCGCAGGTGCTCGCCGCGCCGGGCGGATCGGGGCAGCTCACGCATGCGGCACCGCCAGCTGCCCGGCGGCGGTCGCCTCGGCCGCCGCGTAGGCCGCGCCCGCCGCGCGCAGTGTGGCCGCGAGATCCCGTGCGGCGGCGGCGTACTCGCGGAGCGCGGCGACCGCGCTATCGGCCTTGCCCTCGAAGCCGCGGCGCAGCGCCGCGCCGGAGGCCAGGCCGCCGAAGCCGGGCAGCGAGCCCGCCGCGGCCAGCGCGGCGATCTGCTCGTCGACCCGGTCGGCCAGCTGCTCGTAGCGCTGCGCGCAGCGCTCCGGCGCGCCGTCGGCGACCAGTACCCCGGCTATCCACAGCTCCCCGTCGTCCACCGCCGTGCGCAGGACGTCCACCGTCGATCGCATTTGCCAGCCCCCTTTCCGGTACGCCGTGACCGCGCAGGCGCCCGTCCGTTCACCGATCCGGGTGCGACCGCCCCTCCGTCACACCGAGTACCCAGGTCGCGATGTCCGCGCCGACCCTCGCGTGCACCGGCTCGTGCAGCAGATCGTGGCCCGCGTCGGAGTACTCGCACAAATGTACCGACTCGTGGCGCGCAGTCCAGTCCCGAACCGGATCGATCGGCGTCCGCCGGTCGTCGACGCCGTGCACGGCGAGAACGGGCAATCCGGGCGGCGGCGCGGTGAGTGCGCGCGGCGGCGTTCCGCACAGCACCAGCCCGTCGAGCGCGGGCGCCGAGCCGGTGAGCAGCCCGACCGCGGTGGCGGCGCCGAGCGAATGGCCCATCAGCACGAGCGGCTCCGCCGGGCGCTCGGCGCGCACCGCGCCGAGCAGCGCGGCGGCGTCGGCGGTGAGCTCGGCGAGCGTGCCCGGCGCGGCCGGGTCGCCCTCGCTCAGCCCCTGCCCCGCGGTGTCGAAGAGCCACGCCTCGATGCCGGCCCGGCCGAGCAGCGCGGCGAAGCGGTGGTAGTGCCCGCTGTGCTGGCCGCTGCCCGGCAGCAGGACGAGCACCGCGCGCGGCTCGGCGATCGGGCGGCGCCGGTAGTGCAGCCTGCCGCGTGCACCGGTGAGGAAGGGCATGCGACGATCATGCCCGCGTCGCCGGGGAACCAGTCCGCCCGGCCCTGCCGAGCCGAGGTCGCCCGTGCCGCTCCGTACCGCCGTTCTCGCCGCGCTGCTCGCGGCGGCCTGCACCGCCGTCCCCGCCGCACACGCGGCGCCGAGCTGTCCGCAGGCGAGAACCGAGGTGGCGGTGCCCGCCGGGGTGCCGGTGCTGGACTGGTCGGAGAACCTGACCGTGGACGCGGCCGGGAACCTGTGGGTCGCCCGGGTCTGGCGGCAGCAGCTGCAGCGCTACGACCGGAGCGGCGCGCTCACCGCGACCGTCCCGGTGGAGTACCCGGGCGCGCCGCGGCTCGGCCCGGACGGCCTGCTCTACGTGGTGTTCGGGGACGCGCCGACCGCGGGCGACCGCGGCGGCGTGCTGCGGCTGGACCCGACCGCCGCCGACCCGGTACCCGAACTCTTCGCGACCGGGCTGACCATGCCCAACGGCGCCGACTTCGGCCCGGACGGGCAGCTCTACGTCGCCACCGCCACCGGCGCGGTCCGGCTGCGGGCCGACGGTGCGCTCGACCCCGGCTGGTCCGTCGCGCTGCCCTCGGCCAACGGCATCGCGATCGCGGGCGACACCGCCTACCTGACCAGCAACGGCGCCACCCTGGGGCGGGTATCCCGCGCCCCGCTCGCGGACCCGGCCGCGCACACCGTCGTCGCCGACCTGACGAACGGCGGTCTCCCGGACTACGTCGACGACCTGGTGCACTACGACGGCGCGCTCTACGCGGCCACGCTCACCGGCAGGCTGGTGCGGGTCGACCCGGCGACGGGAGCCACCTGCGCGGTGCTCGGCACCCAGCCGCTGACCGCGCTCGCGGCCGACCCGGCCCGGCCGGAGACGCTGCTGGCGAGCACCGAGGGCGGCGCGATCCTGCGGATCACCCCCGCCGGGTAGCCGGGCTCAGAACGTCGGAAGCGGGATGACCGGCAGCTCCGGCAGCGGGACGCCCGGTGGCGCGGGCGCGGGCTCCGGGGCGGGCGGCGGCGCCTGCTGCGGCGCGGGGGCGGGCGCGGGCGGGGCGGGGGGAGCGGGCACGTCCGGCACGACGAAGGTGCCGACCGTCGGCGTCATGACGCAGTGCGCGCCGGGGTAGTCGATGATGCCCCACATCGAGGCCAGCACCGTGCCGGGTCCGCTGTTCACCGTCTTGGTGAGGGTGGGCAGGTTCAGCTCGGTGCGGTCGTCCAGGGCGTCCATGCCGCTGACGCCGGTGTTCACGTTCACCCAGGCGACGACCAGCCCGGAGGCGAGCGGCGCCCCCGAGTGCGCGGGCGATGCGGTGAACCGCAGCTGCCCGGGGTGCAGGTCGGCGCCTGCCGAGTTGATCTGGGTGCCGTCGGTGACGCCCGCCGCGATGATGGTGGTGATCGGCCCGTTGCTGCCGCAGCCGAAGGTGGGCGCGGCGTAGGCGAACGGGGTGAAGCTGCCCGCGATGTCGCGCAGCGCGGCCACGTCGACCAGCTCGGTGTAGTCGCGCAGCGCGCCGACCCCGGCCTGCGCGCGCTCGTCGGCACCGGCGGCCGCGGTGAGCTCGGCGATCCGGTCGCGCACCGTGCTCTCGGTGTCCGCGCCCGCCACGCCCGCGAGCCCTCCGCTCAGCGTGACCGACAGGCCGAGCGCCGCCGCCGTCGCGGCAACCCGTGCGATGGACTTGCGCTTCACTCGAACTCCTCGATCTCCGCTCCCGGTTTCCGCCAGCAACGTACCAGGTGGGCGCGGTTCGCACCGGACGGCTTCCGCGCAGGAAACCCCGATACCGCCCGCACCTCGTGTGATCCAATCGACTCGGTGTATTACCGGGGGGTAGGGTTCGGGTCGGATGAAACGAGACACAACGGGAGCCTTGTATGAAAATATCCCTGTCCGCCGATGAGGTTGCCTTCCGCGACGAGCTGCGCACGTTCTACCGGACGCAGATCCCCGAGGAGATCCGCGAGCGGGTGAAGTACGGCCGCGAGGTCTCCCGCGACGACGTCGTGACGACGCACAAGCTGCTCAACGACAACGGCCTCGCGGTGCCGAACTGGCCGGTCGAGTGGGGTGGCAAGGACTGGACCCCGATGCAGCGGCACATCTGGCAGGACGAGATGCAGCTGGCCTCGGTCCCCGAGCCGCTCACCTTCAACGCCCAGATGGTCGGCCCGGTGATCGCGCACTTCGGCTCGCAGGAGCTCAAGGAGCGCTTCCTTCCCCCCACCGCCGCGCTCGACATCTGGTGGTGCCAGGGCTTCTCCGAACCGGACGCGGGCTCCGACCTCGCCTCGCTGCGCACCACCGCGGTGCGCGACGGCGACTCCTACATCGTCAACGGCCAGAAGATCTGGACCACCCTGGCCCAGCACGCCGACTGGATCTTCTGCCTGGTCCGCACCGACCCGAGCGCCGCCAAGAAGCAGGCGGGGATCTCGTTCCTGCTCTTCGACGTCAAGAGCCCCGGCGTCACCATCCGCCCGATCAAGCTGATCGACGGCGGCCACGAGGTGAACGAGGTCTTCTTCGAGAACGTCCGGGTCCCCGCCGACCAGCTGGTCGGCGCGGAGAACCAGGGCTGGACCTACGCCAAGTTCCTGCTCGGCAACGAGCGCACCGGCATCACCGGCGTCGGCCGCAGCAAGGTCAAGCTCGCCGTCGCCAAGGAGTACGCGGGCAAGACGAAGTCGGGGTCGGGCACGCTGCTCACCGACCCGATCTTCGCGGCCAGGATCGCCGAGCTGGAGAACGAGCTGCTCGCGCTGGAGCTGACCCAGCTGCGGGTGGTCTCGCAGACCGAGGAGGGCAAGCCGAACCCGGCCTCCTCGGTGCTCAAGCTGCGCGGCTCGGAGCTGCAGCAGGAGGTGACCGAGCTGCTGCTCGACATCGCGGGCCCGGACGGCCTTCCGGTCGGCACCGACGGCATCGCCTCGCCCGAGTGGGCGCAGCGCAGCGGCCCCGCCTACCTGAACTACCGCAAGACCACCATCTACGGAGGCTCCAGCGAGGTGCAGCGCACCATCATCGCCTCCACGATCCTCGGACTGTGAGGGACGGGCAATGGATTTCGAACTCACCGAAGAGCAGGCGCTGCTCCGCGACACCGTGCGCGACCTGCTCGGCAAGAGCTACAACGCGGAGTCGCGGCTGAAGGTCACCGAGACCGAGCTCGGCTGGAGCCGGGACGTCTGGAACCGGCTGGCCGAGCTCGGCGTGCTCGGGCTGACCTTCGCCGAGGAGGACGGCGGCGTCGAGGCCGGGCCGGTCGAGGCCATGCTGGTGCTGGAGGAGGTGGGCCGCAGGCTGGCTCCCGAGCCGCTGCTGGACGCGGTGATCGTGCCGGGCGCGTTGATCACCCTGGCCGGCACCGCCGAGCAGCGGCAGGCGATCCTGCCCGAGGTAGCGGCAGGCAGCCTGCTGCTCGCCTTCGCGCACGCCGAGCCCGGCTCGCGCTGGCCGGACCTGGAGATCGGCACCGCGGCGACCGCGGACGGCGCCGGCTACCGGCTCTCCGGCACCAAGAACCCGGTGCCGCACGGCGACAGCGCGGACCGCATCGTGGTCAGCGCGGCGCTGCCGGACGGGGGCACCGGGCTGTTCCTGGTCGACCCGGCGGGCGACGGCGTGCAGCGCACCCCGTACCGCACCATGGACGGCCGCCGCGGCGCCCAGCTGGTCCTCGACGGCGCCCCGGCCGAGCTGCTCGGCTCCGCGACCGACGCGAGTGCGGCGATCGCCGCCGCCGAGCTGCGGGCGCACGCCGGGCTGAGCGCCGAGGCCATCGGCGCGATGGAGGAGGCGCTCCGGCTGACCGCCGAGTACCTGCGCACCAGGAAGCAGTTCGGCGTCACGCTCTCCAAGTTCCAGACGCTGACCCAGCGGGCCGCGAACATGTACGTCTCGCTGGAGCTGGCGCGCAGCGTGAGCCTGTACCTGACCGCCGCGCTGGCGGACGGCTCGGAGGACCCGGTGATCGCCTCGCGCACCCGGCTGCGGATCGCCCGCTCGGCCAGGCACGTCGGGCAGGAGGCGGTGCAGATGCACGGCGGCATCGGGGTGACCACCGAGTACCCGGTGAGCCACTACGTCGCGCGGCTCACCACCATCGAACGGACCCTCGGCGGCGCCCTGGAGCACCTGCGGCTGCTCGGCGACCGGGTGGCCGAGCACACCCTGGTCGAGCTGTAACCAGGCGGAACGACGCGGGCGGCGGACCCTCCGGTCCC
>NZ_JBHVAK010000092.1:0-18071 GCF_042667085.1 Nocardia sp. NPDC057353 | reverse complement strand
GGCGGTGGCCTCGGCACCGCCCGCCCTTGTCGCCCGGTGGGTCAGCTCTGCTCGAGCCCGGCGCGCACGCCGTCCTCCACCCGCTTGCCCAGCTCCGCGTCGACGTTCTTCCAGTACTCGAAGACCCGGCTCAGCACCGGCTCCCGCACCCCGTCGAGCACGTGCCCGACGATATTGTCGACCAGCCGGTCACGCTGCTCGTCGGAGAGCACCTCGCGGACCAGCGTGCCCGCCTGGGTGAAGTCACCGTCCTCGGCGTGTTCGATGTACCCGGCCCGCACCATGGTCGGGTCGAAGTCCCAGATCCCGCCGTCCGGCGCCCGCTCCGGCGCGGCGTGCGGGCCGCCGTAGGAGTTCGGCGCGTAGACCGGGGTGCTCACGTCGTTGTAGTCGAAGCGCATGGCGCCCTCCTTGGAGTAGGAGTTCACCTCGGCGGCGCGCGCCCGGTTCGGCGGCAGCTGCGCGTAGTTGGTGCCGACCCGGTAGCGGTGCGCGTCGGCGTAGGCGAAGACCCGGCCGAGCAGCATCTTGTCCGGCGAGAAGCCGATGCCCGGCACCGTGTTGGACGGCTCGAAGGCGGCCTGCTCGATATCGACGAAGTAGTTGCCCGGGTTGCGGTTCAGCGTCCACTTCCCGACCTCGATCAGCGGGTAGTCGCGCTGCGACCAGACCTTGGTCAGGTCGAACGGGTTGAACCGGTAGGACTCGGCCTCGGCGACCGGCATCACCTGCACGTGCAGGGTCCAGCTCGGGAAGTCGCCGCGCTCGATGGCGTCCCAGAGGTCGCGGCGGTGGTAGTCGGCGTCCGCGCCCGCCAGCCGGTCGGCCTCGTCCTGGGTCAGGAAGTCGATGCCCTGGTCGGTCTTGAAGTGGTACTTCACCCAGAAGCGCTCGCCCGCGGCATTGATCCACTGGTAGGTGTGCGAGCCGAAGCCGTCCATGTGCCGGTAGGTCTTGGGGATGCCGCGGTCGCCCATCAGCCAGGTCACCTGGTGCGCCGACTCCGGGCGCAGGGTCCAGAAGTCCCACTGCATGTGGTGGTCGCGCAGGCCGCTGCCCGGCAGCCGCTTCTGCGAGCGGATGAAGTCCGGGAACTTGATCGGGTCCTTGATGAAGAAGACCGGGGTGTTGTTGCCGACCAGGTCGTAGTTGCCGTCCTCGGTGTAGAACTTCACCGCGAAGCCGCGCGGGTCGCGCCAGGTGTCCGGGCTGCCCTGCTCGCCCGCGACGGTGGAGAACCGCACCAGCGACTCGGTGCGCGCGCCCGGCTGGAAGAGCTTGGCCTTGGTGAAGCGGCTGACGTCGGCGGTGACCACCAGCTCGCCGTAGGCGCCCGCGCCCTTGGCGTGCACCACCCGCTCCGGCACCCGCTCCCGGTTGAACTGGGCGAGCTTCTCGATCAGGTAGTGGTCGTGCAGCAGGATCGGGCCCTGGGCGCCGGCGGTGAGCGACTCGTTGTCGCTCTCGACCGGGATCCCGGAGTTGGTCGTCGTCGGCTTGGTCATAGCGGGAGCCTCCTCGGGCTGTCGGTGGATTGGGCGCAGTCGGCGCAGCGACCCCAGAACACGACCTCGGCCTCGTCAAGGACGAAGCCGTGCGCGTCGTCCGGGTGCAGGCAGGGGGCCGCGCCCAGGACGCAGTCGACGTCGGCGATCGCGCCGCAGCCGCGGCACACCAGGTGGTGGTGGTTGTCGCCGATCCTGGTCTCGTACAGCGCCGCCGAGCCCGCGGGCTCGATGCGCCGCAGGATCCCGGCCCGCACGCAGGCCCGGAGCACGTCGTAGACGGCCTGGGTGGAGACCGCGCCGAGCTGCTTCCGCACGGCGGCGGCGATCCGGTCGGCATCCGAGTGCGGATGCGCGGCGACCGTCTCCAGCACCGCCAGGCGCGGCGCGGTGACGCGCAGGTTCGCCCGGCGCAGCCAGTCGCGGGGTTCGGTGTCCATGGGTTCGAGTATGCCGCTTTTCTGGAATCAGTCAAGAAAACTAGGAAGTCCAGAGTAGGTGTGTCGCAGGTTACCTCCGATCCAGGATGATCGCCGCCGGGGCCGCGGTTGAATGAGACTGTCGGCGCTCTTGGGCAGCCCCGGGCCGCATCTGATTCGTCGCTACGAGCGACCACTCGCCGAGAGGCGCTTGCCGGGCGTCGACACCCCAACTTTCGTGTTCCCACGGGTACCCCGTGTTGCCGCGCCGACACGGCGATGGCCGGTTTAGCCTGTCGCTATGGGACGTCGGTCGACCTGGCTGGTGCTGCTCGCGACCTTCGCGCTGCTTGCCGGGCACATCGCCGCGGGCAGCGCGGCGGCGGCGGTCTGCGCCGAGCCGACCGGCCGCGAATTCGTCAGGGCCACACCGGAGGACGTCGGCGTAGACGGCGCCGAGCTGGCCGCCGCGCTCGACTTCGCCGCGGGCCGGAACCGCTTCAATATCCAGGTCTTCCGGCACAACTGCCTGATCGGCGAGGGGCCGGGGAACGCTCAGACCGGGCCCGTCCCGTGGAACGTCTGGAGCGTCACCAAGAGCGTGGTCTCGGTGCTCACCGGCATGGCGGCCGACCGCGGGCTGATCGAGCTCGGGGCCCCGATCGACCGCTACCTGCCGCCGGGGCTCGGCGACGCCGCGCACCGCGCCATCACCGTGCGCGACCTGCTCACCGAGGCCTCTGGCATGCGGGTCGGGGTGCTCACCGAGGGGCTGACCGGGGTGGTCCCGATCGATCCGAACAGCGCGGTGCAGGCGCTCGGCGTGCCACTCGAGCACGCCCCCGGCACCACCTTCAGCTACAGCCAGCGCACCGTCGACCTGCTGACCTTCGTGCTGGAGCGCGCGCTCGGCGAGCCGCTGCAGCAGTTCGCGCAGCGCGAGCTCTTCGACCCGATCGGCATCCCGCGCGGCGACTACTACTGGGCGCGCGACCGCTCCGGCAACACCTACGGCTACGCGCACCTGTTCCTCCCGCCGCCCGACCTGGCCCGGATCGGCATGCTGGTGCGCAACGACGGCCGCTGGGGCGGGAAGCAGCTGGTCTCCGCGGAGTACCTGGCGGCGGCGCGCACCCCGTCACCGGCGAACGAGTGCTACGGCTACCTCTTCTGGCTGGGCCCGGGCTGCGCCGAGACCCCGGACTTCCTGCCCGCGGGGGTGCACTCCATGGCCGGCTTCGGCGGGCAGAACGTGTTCCTGCTGCCCGAGCTGGATCTCATGGTGGTGTGGACCGGCGCCTACGGCAATGTCAGCCGGTACGGGCCGGGCGGCATCATCCAGAACACCAGGGAGCTGCCGCACGAGTTCTTCCGCAGGCTGCTGCCCGCGCTCGGCGAGCCCGACCCCGGCCCGTACGTGGAGCCGCCGCTCACCCAGGACCCGGGCGAGTTCATCGATGCCACCCTGCTGCTCGCGGTCTTCGGCATCGGCCCGGCCGCCTACCCGGGCTGCACGGTGCTGAGCTGCCTCGACTACCCGCTCGCGCCGCCGTTCGCGGACGCGCCGCCCGGGTGCGCGGTGCTCGCCTGTGTCGGCACCGACCCGCGCACGCCGGGGATCCGCTGATCAGTCCAGCCGGGTGAGCCAGCCGTGCGCGTCGTCGGCGCGCAGCGCGGCGCGGTGCCGCTTGCGCAGCGCCTGCGAGATCGGCCCCGGCTTCCCGTCGCCGACGACCCGGCCGTCCACCTCCAGCACCGGCGCCGCCCCCGCCGAGGTCCCGGTGACGAAGACCTCGTCGGCGATGTACAGCTCGGTCAGGTCGACGGTGCGCTCCTGGACCGGGATGCCGTCCTCGGCGGCCAGGGTGAGCACCGTGCGGCGGTTGATCCCGTCCAGGATGTCGCAGCTGACATCGGGGGTGATCAGCGTTCCGCCGCGGACCAGGAAGATATTGGCGGCGCTGAGTTCGCAGACGTGGCCGTTGCCGTCCAGGAAGACGCAGTCGTCGTAGCCGGAGTCGATGGCGTCCTGCTTGGCCAGCACCGAGTTCACGTAGGCGCCGTTGACCTTCGCCCGCGAGGGGATGGCATTGTCCGGAATGCGCCGCCACGGGCTGGACTTCAGCCGCATGCCGTCCTGCGGGACGATCGGCACCGCGTCGTAGACGAACATGCTCACCGCGATGGCGGTGCCGCGCACCCGCGTGCCCGGAATGGACTCCACCACGTGCACCGACGCCCGGACGAAGACCTCGTCGCGCGGCTCGTTCGCCGCGACCAGCTCGCGCACCGCCGCCTCGAAGCACGGGTAGCCCCACTCCAGCGCGAACCGGTCGATCCCGATGATCTTGCAGGACTCCTCCAGCCTGCGGAAGTGATCCGCCAGCCGGAACGCGGTGCGCACCCCGTCGGTCCGGTGCACCGGGAAGACCGTGTAGACGCTCAGGCCGTACAGCACCGCCGAGGTACCGACCCCGACGGTCGCCTGCGCCGCGGGGACGAGCCGGTCACCGAAGAAGACCTGGGGATGAGGATTCGCCATCGGCGCAGGCTAGCAGCCGCCGCCCGCGCCGGGCGACCTCGTTTTCAGCGCTCCCGGAGCAGCACTTCGGCGATCTGGATGGTGTTCAGCGCGGCGCCCTTGCGCAGGTTGTCACCGGAGACGAAGAGCGCGAGGCCGCGGCCGTCCGGCACGCCGGGGTCACGGCGGATCCGGCCGACCAGCGACTCGTCGGCGCCCGCGGCCTGCAGCGGCGTCGGCACGTCGACCAGCCGCACACCCGCGGCCTTGCCAAGGATCTCCTTGGCGCGCTCCGGCGAGAGCGGCTCGGCGAACTCGGCATTGATCGACAGCGAGTGCCCGGTGAAGACCGGGACGCGCACGCAGGTGCCGCTGACCAGCAGCTCCGGCAGGCCGAGGATCTTGCGGCTCTCGTTGCGCAGCTTCTGGTCCTCGTCGGTCTCGTCACTGCCGTCGTCCACGATCGAACCGGCCAGCGGGATGACGTCGAAGGCGATCGGCGCGACGTACTTGTTCGGCGCGGGGAAGGTGACGGCGCTGCCGTCGTGCACCAGCTGCTCGGCATCGTCGATGACCGCGCGCACCTGACCGGCCAGCTCCTCGACGCCCGCCAGCCCGGAGCCGGAGACGGCCTGGTAGCTGGAGACGATGAGGCGCTGCAGCCCGGCCACGTCGTGCAGCGGCTTGAGGACCGGCATGGCGGCCATGGTGGTGCAGTTCGGGTTGGCGATGATGCCCTTGACCAGGTTGCGCGTCTGCTCCGGGTTCACCTCGGAGACGACCAGCGGCACCTCGGGATCCTTGCGCCAGGCCGAGGAGTTGTCGATCACCGTGACGCCCGCCGCCGCGAACCGCGGCGCCTGCACCCTGGACATGGTGGCGCCCGCCGAGAAGAGCGCGATGTCGAGCCCGCTGGGATCGGCGGTCTCGGTGTCCTCCACCGCGATCTCGCCGCCGCGCCACGGCAGCTTCTTCCCCGCCGAGCGGGCGGAGGCGAAGAACCGCACCTCGTCGGCCGGGAAATCCCGCTCCTCCAGCAGCTTCCGCATGACGGCGCCGACCTGCCCGGTCGCACCGACGACTCCTACGCGAACACCCATGGTTTTATCGCCCCGTTCCCGCGTGCACGACGGCGACCTCGTCGCCGCCGAGATCGAAGGCGCGGTGCAGCACCTGCACCGCGTGGTCCAGCTCGGAATCCTTGACCAGCACCGAGATCCGGATCTCCGAGGTGGAGATGAGGTCGATGTTCACACCGGCCTCGGCCAGCGCCTCGCAGAAGGTCGCGGTGACCCCGGGGTGGCTCTTCATCCCGGCCCCGACCAGCGAGACCTTGCCGATGTGGTCGTCGTAGAGCACCTGGGAGAAGCCGATCTCGCTCTGCCGCTTGGTCAGGAACTCGACCGCGCGGGCGCCGTCGTCCTTGGGCAGCGTGAAGGTGATGTCGGTCTTGCCGGTGTCGACCTTGGAGATGTTCTGCAGCACCATGTCGATGTTGATCTCGGCGTCGGCGACCGTGCGGAACACCTTCGCGGCGTACCCCGGCTCGTCCGGTAGCCCGACAACGGTCACCTTGGCCTCGCTGCGGTCGTGCGCGACGCCCGTGAGGATTGCTTGCTCCAAGGGGATGTCCTCCATCGATCCGTAGACGTAGGTGCCCTGCTTGTCGGTGTAGGACGAGCGGACGTGCACGGGCACGTTGTAGCGGCGCGCGTACTCCACGCAGCGCAGCATCAGCACCTTGGACCCGCAGGCCGCCATCTCCAGCATCTCCTCGTAGGAGACCTGGTCCAGCTTCTGCGCGTCGGCGACGATGCGCGGATCGGCGGTGAAGACGCCGTCCACGTCGGTGTAGATCTCGCAGACGTCGGCCTCCAGCGCCGCGGCCAGCGCGACGGCGGTCGTATCCGACCCGCCGCGGCCGAGCGTGGTGACGTCCCTGCTGTCCTGGCTGACGCCCTGGAAGCCCGCGACCAGCACGATCGTGCCCTCGTCGAGCGCCTCCCGCAGCCTGCCCGGGGTGACGTCGATGATCTTGGCCTTACCGTGCGCGCCGGTGGTGATCACCCCGGCCTGCGAGCCGGTGAACGACCTGGCCTCGGCGCCGAGCGAGTGGATGGCCATGGCGACCAGCGCGTTGGAGATGCGCTCGCCCGCGGTGAGCAGCATGTCCATCTCGCGCACCGGCGGCGCGGGCGAGACCTCCTGCGCCAGATCCAGCAGTTCGTCGGTCGTGTCGCCCATGGCGGAGCACACGACGACGACGTCGTGGCCCTGCTTCTTGGTCTCGACGATCCGTTCAGCGACGCGCCGGATACGCTCGGCGGTGGCCACCGAGGATCCTCCGTACTTCTGAACTACGAGAGCCACGTCTGGGTCCTCCTGGATCGGCAACGTGCTGGTAACAGGCTCCAAGGGTACCGGCCTGACCCCGCCGTTCCGGCTGCTACCTCCGCGTCCTGTGGAAAACCACACAGCTGTGCAGCAATTCGAATAGCGCATCCCCGACGGGGTACCGCGCACCCGGAAAGGAGCGTCGCACGCATGGAGAGCATCACCCTGGACGTGACCACCGGGCGCAGCGAAGTGGTCCACGACCTCACCCCGCGCTGCGCGGAGTTCGCCCGCGCGCAGGGCGGCGACGGCCTGCTGCACGTCTTCGTGCCGCACGCGACCGCGGGCATCGCGATCATCGAACTCGGTGCGCGCAGCGACGACGACCTGCTGGCCGCGCTGCGCGACCTGCTGCCCGCCGACGACCGCTGGCGGCACGCGCACGGCAGCCGCGGGCACGGCCGCTCGCATGTCATGCCCGCGCTGATCCCGCCGTACGCCACCGTCCCGGTCATCGGCGGCGCGCTGCAGCTCGGCACCTGGCAGTCCATCGCCCTCGTCGACCTCAACGTCGACAACCCGGAGCGCCAGGTGCGGCTCTCCTTCCTGCGCGGTTAGCCCGCGCGGCGGAAGGTGCTCACCTGGGTGCCGTTCTCGAAACTCCGCCGTCGCACCGGCGTCCACAGCGTGGGCCGGAACTCCCCGGCGAACAGCGGGACGCCCGCCCCGGCCAGCACGGGGTAGCGCTTGATCACCAGGGTGTCGATCGCGTCGCGCAGCGCGGCGGCGAGCTTGCCGCCGCCTGCCAGCCAGATATCGCGCTGCTCCTCCGCTTTCAGCTGCTTGACCAGGGCGGACGGGTCGGTGACCACCTGGACGTCCGGCGCGGGCGCCACACCGAGCGTGGTCGAGACGACGTACTGGGTGAGGTGCGGGTACGGGCTCGGAAAGCCCGCATCCAACCCGGGCTGGTAGGTGGCCCGGCCCATGGTCACGCTGCCGAAGTGCCGGTTCGGCGTGCCAGGCGCGATGCCGAAGTGCGGGTGCGCGTGCGCGGGCAGCGTCTCCGGGTAGTCGGCGGCGAGCCACTGCACGAAGTCGGGGCCGAGCGGGTAGAAGTCGGTCTCGCCGTCCGGGCCCGCGATGTAGCCGTCCAGCGAGACACCGACGAAGTAGACGAGTTCGGGCATGGGGTGCTCCTTACTGTTGCGGGCTCAGGCCCGGGTGAACCAGCCGACCAGCGCGCCGTTGTCGAACTCGCGGCGCCGCACCGCGCGGAACTGCCCCGGCCGGAAGCCGCCCGCGATCATCGGCACGCCAGCGCCCGCGACCACCGGGTAGGTCTTGAGGATCAGTTCGTCGATCTCCGGCAGCAGCGCCGCGGCCAGCGCGCCGCCGCCGCAGAGCCAGAGGTCGCCGCCCGCCTCGGCCTTCCGTGCGCGGACGAAGGCGGCGGGGTCGGCGCCGACCACCCGCACCGCCGGGTCGGGGTCGGCACCGAGCGTCGTGGAGAAGACGTACTGGGCCAGGTGCGCGTAGGGGTTGGTACCGCCGACCTCGTAGGTGTGGCGACCCATGAGCACGGTGTCGAAGCGGGCGTTCGGCTGATCCTCGGCGATCCCGGCCTGGTCGCGGTAGGCGGTCGGCACGAACTCCGGGTAGTCGGAATTGAGCGCGGCGCCCTGCTCGGCGCTGACCGGGAAGAAATCGAATTCGCCGCCCGGCCCGGCGATATAGCCGTCCAGGGTGACGGCGACGTAGTACACCAGCTTGCGCACGGGAACCACCGTTCGTAGTACTCTGATTGAAGTGGTTTGACCGTAGTACTACAGATGGAGTGGTGTCAATATGCGGACCAATCCGGAGCGCAGGAACGCGCTGCTCGACGCGGCGCTGGAGGTGCTCGCCGACGACGGCGCGCGCGGGCTCACCTTCCGCGCGGTCGACCGCAGGGCCGCGGTGCCGCCCGGCACCGCCTCCAACTACTTCGCCGACCGCGACGACCTGCTGACCCAGGCGGGCGGCCGGTACTACGAGCGGCTCACGCCCGGCCCCGAGGTGCTCCGCCCGCTCGTCGAGGACCCCAAGGACCGCGCCACCGTCACCCGGCTCATGCAGTCGATCGTGGACCGGCTCGAGGCCTTTCGGAGCGGCTACCTGGCGCTGCTCGAACTCCGGCTGGAGGCCACCCGCAGGCCGGAGTTGCGGAGGCTGCTCAGCGAGCGGGTGCGCGCGGACATCGACTACAACGTGCGCACCCACCTGGAAGCGGGCATGCCCGGCGACGAGACCACCGTTCTACTGCTCTATCTCGCGCTGAACTGGTTGATCGTGGACCGGCTCACGCTCCCCGATGTGTTCGGCGAGGAGCAGAGCCGCGCTCTCGTCGTGGCCGCCGTCGAACGCCTCCTGGCCGTCCCGGAGGGAAGCTGAACGCTTGCCAGGCAGCCGATTCCAGGACCGCAGGCCCCTTATGAGTGCCGAAAAAGGACCCTGAGCTGCCCAGAGGTCGCAATAGTGCGACTTCGCCCCGGTATTGACGCGGGGTCACGGTTTGGTGACAATCGGCCTCAGAGGTACCCCCAGGGGCGGAGGAATGGCATGCGAACGAAAACTGATGTCCGTATCGTCGTGGACGCCGACCCCGAGCAGGTGATGGCCGCGCTGGCGGCGGTCGAGTTGCTCCCCGAGTGGTCGACCACCTACAGCGACGTCCGGGTGGCGACCCGCGACCAGCAGGACCGGCCGGCCCGGGTCTTCGTCACCGCCGATCTTCCCGGCGGCTCCGACATGCAGGTGCTGGAGTACAGCTGGACCGCGGAGCGCTGCTCCTGGGAGGTCGCCGACAGCACCCGCGGCGTCCGCGGCCGCGGCTGGTACGAGGTGGTCCCCGGCCCGGACGGCACCGAGGTCTGGCAGCACGTCGAGCAGCAGCTCCCGGTCCCGCTGCCCGGCTTCCTCGTGCACCGGCAGAACAAGCGGGCGCAGCTGGAGGTGGTCGAGCGCTTCGCCGAGTTCGCGGAGCGATTTCCGGAGGTAGAGAACGCCGTCTGAGCACCGTCGGTGCGACGATGTTCGCCATGACAGGTGCCAAGCGGCTGCGGTTGCAGCCGATGAGCGAGGGGTCCTCGGTGACCCAGCTCGAACTGTTCTTCGACCTCGTGCTGGTCTTCGCCTTCACCGTGGTCACCGACCTGGCGGCCGACGACCCCAGCGCGAAGAACCTGGTCCGCGCGCTGCTCGTGCTCGCGCTCATGTGGTGGGTGTGGATCGCGTACTCGTGGCTCGGCAATGTGGTCAGGGCCGACGAGGGCATCATGCGGGTCGCCATGTTCGTCGCCATGGGTGGCGGCTTCATCGCGGCGCTGACCATCCCGGAGGCCTTCACCGACCTGCCCGGCGGCTGGTACGGGCCGCTGGTCTTCGCCATCGCCTACCTGGTGGTGCGGCTGGTGCACCTGGTGATGTTCTGGCTGTGCAGCGCCGACGACTCGCAGCTGCGCACGCAGGTGGTGCGCTGGGCGCTCGGTTCGATCACCATCGGCACCACGCTGCTGCTGATCGCGGCCACCACGCACGGCACCGTGCAGATCGCGCTCTGGGTCGCCGCCATCGCGGGCGACTACCTGTGGACGCTGCTCGCGGGCAACAGCTGGCGGCTCAACTCGGCGGGGCACTTCGCCGAGCGGTACGGGCTGATCATCATCGTGGCGCTCGGCGAGTCGATCGTCTCGATCGGGATCGGGGTGCGGGCGCTGCCCATCTCCTGGCCGATCACGGTGGCCGCGCTGCTCGGCCTCGCCATCTCCGGGCTGCTCTGGTGGGCCTACTTCGACGTGACGGCGATCGCGGTGGAGCACGAGCTGAAGCACGCCACCGGCGAGCGGCAGATCCGGATCGCGCGCGGCTCGTACACCTTCTGGCACTTCCCGATGATCGTCGGCGTCATCGCACTCTCGCTGGGGCTGAAGAAGGTGCTGTACTACGTCGGCGACGCCTCGCACCACACGCTGCACGACGCCCTGTACGGCATCCCGCTGTACTGCCTCTACGGCGGCGTCGTGCTCTTCCTGATCGGGCTGATCGGCGCCAAGCACTACGCCACCGGCGAATTCGGCGTGCAGCGCGCGGTCGCGGTCGCGCTGCTCCTCGCGCTCACCCCGATCGCGACCGCGCTGCCCGCGCTGGTCTCGCTCGGGCTGCTCTGCGCGGTGCTCGTCGCGCTGATCGGGTACGAGACAGTGCGCTTCGCCGACCCGAGGGAGCGGCTGCGGCACGGCTCCCCGGCCTGACCGCTACAGGTGCGCAGTCTTGTGCCGCACCGAGAACTCGGTGGCGGTGGGGCCGTAGGCCGACGGCTCCACCTTCACGCCGTCGGCGAGCGCCCGGCGGATCTGGTCCACGTTCTCCCGGATCATGTCGGCGACCAGCTCGTCGGTGCGCGGGTCGGCGAGCACCTGGAAGGTGAGCCGGAAGGTGGTGTCGGCGATCAGCCGGATGATGTCGTCGTGGAACGGGACGTACCGCACCCGGCGGGTCTGCGGGTCGTTCTTGATCAGGTCCACGATCATCTCGTCCAGCTCGGCGCGGTTCTCCTCCAGCGCGGCCGCGATATTGCGGGTGTAGTGCCCGGTGCGCAACGCGCAGGCCACCTCGTCCAGCACCGCCATGGTGATCGGCTTCTTGATCACCTCGACGATGGTGCGCACGAAGCGGTTCAGCACCGCGGCGGTCACCCGGTCGCCGAAGACGCGGTCGGCGACCCTGGCCAGCCGGACCACGACGACCACGATCCGCAGCAACCGGAAGCTCCGGAAGAACGGGCTGGTAACCGGGATCATGCCGAGCACTTCGTACCAGTAGACGAAGGGGAAGGTCCACGGCCAGCCCGCGCGGCGCCAGCGCCAGAGAAACTCGACGGCGAAGACAGCGCAGATCGCGATGTCCGCGATCACGACGGCCCTATACGTCTCCGGGCTCACCGTGAAGAAGGTGACCCATACGACGAGCACCACCGAGACGACCGCCAGCACCAGCATGGCGAGGTCGGTCCAGAGCGCGGGCGGCTTGCGCGGGTAGTCCTCCGACTCCTGCGGAACCGGACCGGAAAGGCCAGCGGACACGTCACTTCCCTTCGACAACGTTGTCGCCGAGGGTAATCCGCGCCTCAGCGTCCGGCGCGGATGATCTCCTCGATATTGCGTTCGGCCAGCGCGGAGATGGTCAGCGACGGGTTCACCGTTCCGGTGCTGCCCGGGATCACCGCGCCGTCCATCACGTACAACCCGGAATACCCGCGCACCCGGCCGTAACCGTCGGTCGCCTTCCCCAGCACCGCACCGCCCAGCGGGTGCGCGGTGAACAGGGCATTGGCGTCGTAGCCGAGCGCGCTGTACTCGACCATGGCGCCCGCCCGCTCGGCGATCTTCTTGTCCACCGCGCGGGCCGCGGCCACCACGTCGTCCCGGTTCCGCTGCGACCAGGTGAGCCCGACCCGGTCGGTCGCGCCGTCGTAGCCGAGCCGGGTGCGAGCCGGGTCGAGCACCATGCCGAGCGAGGCCAGCGCGCCGGTCTCGAACGGGATGCCGGGGATGTACCAGCTCTCCAGGGTGAGCGGGACGGCGCTCTCGTCCAGAATCCGGCTGGCGCTCGGCACGCCCTGCCCGAGCCCGGCCAGCGAACTCGCGCCGCGGGCGAGGACGACGTCGCCATTGGTGCCCCAGCCGTCGCCGACGTGCTCGTTCAGCTCCGGGAGCGCGCCGGTGGCCTGGGCGCGGACCAGCAGCTCGGTGCTGCCGATCGAGCCCGCGCCGAGGAAGAGCCGGTCCGCGGTAAGGGTGCGGGTGGCGAGCACGGCGCCGGTGGGGTCGAGTTTGGTCAGCGCGACGGTGTAGCGGTCGCCGTCGCGCCCGATGGCGTCAACGCGGTGGCCGGGGAAGATCGAGCAGTTCCCGGTGGCCTCGGCGTACTTCAGGTAGTTCTGGTTCAGGTCGAACTTGGCGCCGTTGGAGTTGCCGAGGTTGCTGCGCGCGACCGTGGCGGAGGGCCTGGAGCTGCCGTTCAGCTCGGCGCGCAGCACGTCCCAGTTGAAGATGGAGTCGTTGGCGGTCGGCTGGTAGCCGGCCTTGCGCACCTGGTCGTCCCAGGCGCGGGAGTGCGTGAACGGGGACGAGCCGTAGATGTCGGCGGGCATCGGGCTGAGCCGCAGCATCTCGCGCACCCGCGGGAAGTAGACCCGGTCCAGCTCGCCGTACTCGACCGCGCCGCGGAAGACCTCGTCGAAGAAGCGCTGCTCCGGCGCGATCATGGCGCCGGTGAAGATCACCGAGCCGCCGCCGACCGCGGCCGCCCGCCAGACGTCGATGCCCGGGTACTCGGTGCAGTCCAGTACGCCGCCGAAGGAGGCGAACTGCATGGGCACCTTGGTGACGCCGGTGAAGCTGGTGCGGTGCCAGAAGCCGCGGCCGTCCGGCAGGTCGTCGCCGGTGAAGATCTCCCGGTTGGGATCGTTCGGCCAGCGCGAGCCGCGCTCCAGCACGGTGGTGTCGACGCCTGCCTCGGCCAGCCGCAGCGCGGTGACGGCGGCGCCGAAACCGGAGCCGATCACCAGCGCCTCGGAGTGCTCGGGGGCATCGGGCAGCGGCGCGAAGAGCTCGGGCACCCACTCCTCGAAGAGCCCGTTCCAGATCGGGTTCGCGCTCGCCGCGCCGGGCGCGAACGCACCGCTCACGGCGGCGCCGAGCGCCACCGCACCCGTCGTCTTGAAAAAGGCGCGTCTATCCACCCGGCCACCTCCTGCGTCCTCGGGCGCAGCGAAGATTACCGGCCGCGGGGACGGGCGACCAGCCCGCTGGGTCACCCCGGGAACGGTGCCTGGTCGGGGCCGCAGACGGTGCCCGCGGCGGGCAGCTCGAGGTCGATCAGGTAGGCCGCGCGCAGCGGCCGGGTGCAGGCGTTGATCGGTGAATGGCCGTGGCCGTCGACCTCGACCAGGTGGGCATTGCCGAGCTCGGTGGCGGCGCGGCGGGCGAAGCCGATCGGGGTGACGGGGTCGAAGCGGTTCGAGAGCAACAGCGCGGGGGTCGCCGAGCGCAGCGTCCAGGACTCGGGCATCCGGTGGTTCTCGGCGGGAGTGGGCCAAGCGGCGCACGGCCTGCGCAGCGCGAGCCAGAACGGGCCGTAGGTAGGTGATCCCCGCTCGACGTCGGCGTGCCAGGTGTCCCAGTCGGTGTCGTCCCGGGGGAAGGCGGCATCGGCACAGGTGATGGCGGTAAAGGGGGCCAGGAAGTCGAAGCCGATCTCGCCCGCGGCGATGATCTCGCGGACCGCGGCGAGGTCGCCGTCCCGGCCGCGCTCCAGCTGGACCAGCAGCTCGGCCAGCGCGGGCCAGCCCTGCGGGACGTCATAGAGCAGGGTGGCGTGCACCGGCAGGATCTCCGGGTAGCTGATCGCGGCGGTATCGACGGTGATCGGGCCGGAGCGCAGCCGGGCGAGTACCGCCTCGTCCCTGGCGGCCACCTGCTCGGCGGTGGCGCCGGGTGCGGCGAGGGCGCAGCGCTGCGGGCCCGCCGCGGCGCAATAGCGGTGGAATTCGGCGCGCACCGCGTCGGTGCCCTGCGCGGTCTCGCGCAGGGCACGCAGCGGGTCGGCCGAATAGGTGGCCGGTTCGATCAGGGCGCCGAGCTGCATGGCGCGCACCCGGTCGCCGAAGAGCGCGCCGTAGACCGCGCCGAGGTAGCTGGCGTACGAGCCGCCCGTGTAGCTGAGCCGGTCGTCGCCGACCGCGCGGCGGAGCAGCTCCATGTCCCTGGCGGCGTCCACCGTGGTGAGGTGGGCGAGCAGGTCGCCGGAGTGCGCGGCGCAGCCCGCCGCGTACTCGGCGCCCTTGCGCGCGAGCAGCGCGTGCTGCTCGGCGGTGAGCGGCGGGACCGGCATGTCGGACCAGAAGGCGTCCTGCTCGGCCGGGCCGGGGAAGCAGCGCACCGGGGCGCTGCGGCCGATGCCGCGCTGGTCGAAGGTGACGATGTCGAAGCGGTCGGCGAGCTCGTCCGGGAAGCCGTTCGCGGCGGCGTCGAGGCCGGAGCCGCCGGGGCCGCCGACGGCGGTGAAGAGCGTGCCGATGCGGGTCTCCGGCGTGCGGGCGGGCTGCCGGAGCACGGCGAGGTCGATGGTGCGGCCCGCGGGGTCGGCGTAGTCGAGCGGGACGCGGGCGGTCGCGCACTGGTAGGCGGCGAGCGCCGGTTCGGTGCACGGGCTCCAGCGCAGCTCCGGGGTCGGGGCGGCATCGGCCTGGGCGACGAGGTCGGGGGCGGAGTCGTCCGCGCCACAACTGGTGAGCACGGTGGCCGCGAGCATCGCCACCAGCGCGGCCACCCGGTGACCTCGCCTACCTCGCCGTACCGGTATCCCCATGGCTCCAGCGTGCGCCGCGCACCCCGGTCGCGCATCGGCCGATCGGCCTCCTCCCTCCGGAGGATCAGCCGAAGAGCAGCCGGGCGACCGCGATCAGCCCGACCACGACGATCACCCCGCGCAGCACCGCGGGCGGCAGCCGCCGCCCGACCTTGGCCCCGAGCTGCCCGCCGATGATCGAGCCGACCGCGATCAGCGCCACCGCCTCCCAGGAGACCTCGGCGACCACGAGGAAGAAGAGCGCGGCGACCGCGTTCACGATCAGCGCGAGCACGTTCTTCACCGCGTTCAGCCGCTGCAGGTCGTCGTCGACGAACACCCCGAGCAGCCCCATCAGCAGCACGCCCTGGGCGGCGCCGAAGTACCCGCCGTAGACGCCGGTCGCGGCGACCGCGGCGAGCAGCACCGGCCCGCCGTGCGCGGGCGCCGCCGCCCCGCCCTCCGCACGCCTGCGCGCCACCCAGCGGGAGAGCCGCGGCTGCACCACCACCAGGATCAGCGCCAGGATGATGAGGACCGGGACGATCGCCGCGAAGGCCCCCTCCGGCAGCCGCAGCAACAGCACAGCACCCACCAGCCCGCCGAGCAGCGAGGCGACCCCGAGCCGGGCCAGCCGCGGCCCCTGCCCGGCCAGCTCCCTGCGGTAGCCGATGACCCCGCTGATCGAGCCGGGCACCAGCCCGATGGTGTTCGAGACATTGGCCGTCACCGGCGGCAGCCCGAAGGTGAGCAGCACCGGGAAGGTGATCAGGGTGCCGGAGCCGACCACCGTGTTGATGGTCCCGGCGGCCATCCCCGCGACCAGTACGGCGAGCATCTCCAGCGGTGTCATGCGGCGTTCCTTCCTCTCCGCGCGAACGCTAGCCTGGTACGGGGATGCCCCGGAGACGGGACCTCCTTTGGCTGCGCCACCCCGACGCGGTAAAGTCGGGGCCATCATGCAGCGGGCTCTTCTTCTCGGCCGCCGCGGCGGGGTCTGAACGGACCGGCTCCCGTCGCGGGGTTCTGCCGCGCCGGTCGCCCCCTTGACTGGGATCCACCACACCCACGGAGAAAATTCCATGTCCCCCGCTGATGCATTCGTATCCGGCACGCGCACCATCACCGCGCCCGCCAAGCCGGCCCCCGCCGACCAGCCCGGCTGGAACCGGCAGCAGAACTCCGCCATGCCGTCCTTCCGGTACCGGCCGTACGCCGAGGAGGTCGAGCCGATCGCGCTGCCCGACCGCACCTGGCCGGACCGGGTCATCGACACCGCGCCCGGCTGGTGCGCCGTCGACCTGCGCGACGGCAACCAGGCCCTGATCGACCCGATGAGCCCGGCCCGCAAGCGCCGCATGTTCGACCTGCTGGTCCGGATGGGCTACAAGGAGATCGAGGTCGGCTTCCCGGCCGCCAGCCAGACCGACTTCGACTTCGTGCGCGAGATCATCACCGACGGCGCCATCCCGGACGACGTCACCATCCAGGTGCTGACCCAGTGCCGCCCCGAGCTGATCGAGCGCACCTTCGAGGCCTGCGCGGGCGCGGGCAGCGTGATCGTGCACTTCTACAACTCGACCTCGATCCTGCAGCGCCGGGTGGTGTTCCGGGCCGACCGCGATGCGGTCAAGAAGATCGCCACCGACGCCGCGGCGCTGTGCCTGGAGATCGAGCAGCGCTACCCGGACACCGCGTGGCGCTACGAGTACAGCCCGGAGTCCTACACCGGCACCGAGCTGGAGTACGCGCTGGACGTCTGCGACGCCGTCTCCGCGATCATCGCGCCGACGCCGGAGAAGCCGCTGATTATCAACCTGCCCGCCACCGTCGAGATGGCGACGCCGAACGTCTACGCCGACTCCATCGAGTGGATGAGCCGCAACCTGGCCCGCCGCGAGTCGATCGTGCTCTCGCTGCACCCGCACAACGACCGCGGCACCGCGGTCGCCGCCGCCGAGCTGGGCTACCAGGCCGGGGCGGACCGGATCGAGGGCTGCCTGTTCGGCAACGGCGAGCGCACCGGCAACGTCTGCCTGGTGACGCTGGGGATGAACATGTTCTCCCGCGGCATCGACCCGCAGGTCAACTTCTCCGACATCGACGAGATCCGGCGCACGGTCGAGTACTGCAACCAGCTCCCGGTGCACGAGCGCCACCCGTACGGCGGCGACCTGGTCTACACGGCGTTCTCCGGCAGCCACCAGGACGCCATCAACAAGGGGCTGGACGCCATGAAGGCGGCCGCCGACGCCGCCGACACCGACGTCGACGACCTGACCTGGGAGGTGCCGTACCTGCCGATCGACCCCAAGGACGTCGGCCGCACCTACGAGGCCGTCATCCGGGTGAACTCGCAGTCCGGCAAGGGCGGCGTCGCCTACATCATGAAGACCGACCACGGGTTGAAGCTGCCCCGGCGGCTGCAGATCGAGTTCTCCCAGGCGATCCAGAAGATCACCGACGGCGAGGGCGGCGAGGTCACGCCGAAGGAGATGTGGGACGTCTTCCACTCCGAGTACCTGAGCCCGATCCGGCCGCTGGAGCGGATCCGGCAGAAGGTGACCGCGGCCGAGACCGACGGCGGCACCGACGCCATCTCCGCCGTGGTCAAGGTGGACGGGGTCGAGCAGGAGATCAACGGAACCGGCAACGGCCCGCTGGCCGCCTTCGTCGACGCGCTGGCCGGGATCGGCTACGACGTAGAGGTGCTGGACTACTCCGAGCACGCCATGTCCGCCGGTGACGACGCGCAGGCCGCCGCCTACGTCGAGGTCGCCGTCGGCGACCGGGTGCTGTGGGGGGTCGGGATCGCCACCTCGATCACCACCGCCTCGCTGCGGGCCGTCGTCTCCGCGGTGAACCGGGCGCACTGAGCTCGCGAAACGGGTGCGGTTCCGG
>NZ_JBHVAK010000091.1:0-18114 GCF_042667085.1 Nocardia sp. NPDC057353 | reverse complement strand
GCCCCGGCCTTCGGGCCGGGGCGCCCTCGCGCGGCCCTACCCGGAGGTGAACGTGTACCTCGGTGCACTCGAATTCGACATCCTGCTCGGGGACGTGCACTCGCTCAAGGAGAAGCGCAAGGTGATCCGGCCGGTGCTGGCCGAACTGCAGCGCTTCGGGGTGAGTGCCGCCGAGGGTGGGGACCACGATCTGCATCGCCGCTCCCAGCTGGGTGTGGCGATGGTGAGCGCGGGAATGGACCAATTGACAACGGTCCTCGACCGTTGTGAGCGGCACGTGGCCGCGCGTCCGGAGCTAGAGTTGCTGGCGGTGCGCCGCCGCATCTTCGGACCGGAGGACTGAGAACGTCCTCGCCGACGCCGTTCCCATATCAGGACAGGAGGAACCGGCCATGGTGGATCAGGCCAGAGCACGCCGCCTCGCGAAGCGGATCTCCTCGATCGTGGCGACCGCGATCGAGTACGAGATCAAGGACCCGCGGCTGCGTTTCATCACCGTCACCGACGCGAAGGTCACCGGCGACCTGCGCGACGCCACCGTCTACTACACGGTGCTCGGCGAAACCCTCGACGCGGAGCCGGATTACACCGCCGCGGCGGCCGGGCTGGAGAAGGCCAAGGGGGTGCTGCGCTCGAAAGTGGGCGCGGGCACCGGGGTCAAGTTCACCCCGACGCTGGCCTTCGTGCTGGACACCGTGCCGGACGCCGCGCGCGAGATGGAAGAGCTGCTGGCGCGTGCCAAGGCGCAGGACGACGCGGTGGCCAGGGTGGCGGCGAACGCCACCCCCGCGGGCGAGCCGGACCCGTACAAGAGCGATCGCGACGACGACGAGTAACCGGCACGAACCATGATCTCCACGGATGAGCCGGTCGAGCTGGGCCCGGCGGTACGAGCGCTGGACGCGGCCCGATCGGTCACCATCCTGTGTCATGTCCAGCCGGACGCCGACACCGTCGGCAGCGGGCTCGCGCTGGCGCACGTGCTGCGCAGGCGCGGGGTCCCGGTGTGGGTCTCCTTCGCCGAGCCCGCCGAGCTGCCGGTCTCCATGCGCAGCCTGCCCGCCGCGGGGTTGCTGGTCCCGCCCGCGGAGGTGCCCGCCACGGTCGACCTGCTGGTCACCGTCGACTGCGGCAGCGCGGGGCGGCTCGGCGCGCTCGCCGACCGGCTGGCGGGTGCGGCGACCACGCTGGTGATCGACCACCACCGCTCCAACACCGGGTTCGGCGCGATCAACCTCGTCGACCCGGACGCCGAGTCGACCGCGGGGGTGGTCGCCAGGGTGCTGGACGCCTGGGGCGAGCCGATCGACGCCGCGGTGGCGCACTGCCTGTACGCGGGGCTGGTCACCGACACCGGCTCCTTCCGCTGGGTGCGGCCCGGGACGCACGGGTTGGCCGAGCGGCTGCTCCGCACCGGGATCGACGGCGCCGAGATCTCCCGCACGCTGCTCGACACGCACCCGTTCGGCTGGCTGCCCATGCTCGCCGCGGTGCTCGGCAGCGCGCGGTTGGCGCCCGATGTGGCGGGCGGGGTCGGGCTGGCCTACGCCTACGTGCGCCGCGCCGACGTGGGCGGGCTCGGTGCCGAGGAGGTGGAGAGCGTGATCGACATCGTGCGCACCAGCGCCGAGGCCGGGATCGCCGCCGTCTTCAAGGAGCACCGGACCGTCGACGGCCGCTGGACCGTCTCGCTGCGCTCCCGGAACAGCGGGCCGGGGGTGCACGACGGAGTGGACGTGTCCGCCGTCGCCACCGCGCTCGGCGGCGGCGGACACCGCTTCGCCGCCGGGTACACCGCGCACGGCACCCCCGACGACATCCTCGCCGCCCTGCTCGCCGCGCTCGGATGAGCGGTGTTGCTCCGGCGGCGGCCGACGCGGGACCGAGACGGCTGCTGGCGCTGGCGATCCCGACGCTCGGCGTGCTCGTCGCCGAACCGCTCTACCTGCTGTTCGACCTCGCGGTGGTGGGCAGGCTCGGCGCGCAGGCGCTGGCCGGGCTCGCGGTCGGCGGGCTGATCCTGGCCCAGGTCAGCACCCAGCTCACCTTCCTCTCCTACGGCACAACGGCGCGCTCGGCGCGCAGGCACGGCGCGGGCGACCGGGCGGGCGCGGTGGCCGAGGGTGTTCAGGCCACCTGGCTGGCGCTCGGCATCGGGCTGGCGCTGCTGCTCGTGGTGCAGGCCGCCGCCGCCCCGCTGATCTCGCTGATCGCGGGCGGCGCCGAGATCGCCGACGAGGCCGTGCCCTGGGTGCGGATCGCGCTGTTCGGGGTGCCGCTCATCCTGGTCGCCATGGCGGGCAACGGCTGGCTGCGCGGGCTGCAGGAGACCAGGCGGCCGCTGCTCTTCGTGGTGTGCGGGCTCGCGCTCTCGGCGCTGCTCTGCCCGGTGCTGGTGCACGGGCTGTGGTTCGCGCCGCGCTGGGGGCTGCCCGGCTCGGCGGTCGCGAACGTCGCGGGCCAGGCGGTGACCGCCGCGCTCTTCCTGGCCGCGCTGGCCGGGGAGCGCGCGCCGCTGCGCCCGCGCTGGGCGGTCATGCGCGCGCAGCTGGTGCTCGGCCGCGACCTCATCGTGCGCAGCCTGGCCTTCCAGGCCTGCTTCGTCTCCGCCGCGGCGGTGGCCTCCCGGTTCGGCGCCGCCTCGGTCGCCGCGCACCAGGTGGTGCTGCAGCTGTGGAACTTCCTCGCGCTCACCCTCGACGCGCTCGCCATCGCGGCGCAGACCCTGGTCGGCGCGGCGCTCGGCGCGGGCGACGGGCTTGGCGCCCGCGGCCTGGCGGGCCGGGTGACCCGCTGGTCGCTGCTCTTCGCGGTGGCGCTGGCCTGCTGCTTCGCGCTCGCCGCGGCCGGGCTGCCCGCGCTGTTCACCACCGACCCCGCCGTGCTGGACCGGATCGGCGTGATCTGGTGGTTCTTCGTCGCCATCATCCCGGTGGCGGGGGTGGTCTTCGCGCTGGACGGCGTGCTGCTCGGCGCGGGCGACGCCGCCTACCTCCGCACCACCACCATGGCGGCCGCGCTGCTCGGCTTCCTGCCCGGCATCTGGCTGGCGCTCGCCTTCGACTGGGGTGTCGCCGGGATCTGGGGCGGGCTGGTGGTCTTCATGCTCGCCCGGCTGCTCGCGGTCGGCGCCCGCGCGGTCTCCGGGCGCTGGGTCCGGGTCGGCGCCGACGTGCCCGGCTGATCTTTCGGGTCCTGGCTGCGGTGCGCCCCGCGTGCTGCCCGCCGGTGCCGCCGCCGGATGTGGCACCGTGGATCGGGTGATACCCAAGTTGATGGCGGTGAGCGACATCCACGTCGGTCACCAGGGCAACAAGCCCGTGGTGGAGCAGATCCGGGCGGACTCGCCGGAGGACTGGCTGATCGTCGCCGGTGACGTCGCCGAGAAGACCGAGGACATCCGCTGGGCGCTGGAGCTGCTGCGCAGCCGGTTCGCCAAGGTCATCTGGGTGCCGGGCAACCACGAGCTGTGGACCACCGCCAAGGACCCGGTGCAGATGCACGGGGCGCCGCGGTACGACTACCTGGTCTCGCTCTGCCGCGACCTGGACGTGGTGACGCCCGAGGACCCGTACCCGGTCTGGCGCG
This sequence comes from Nocardia sp. NPDC057353, assembly GCF_042667085.1. Classification (NCBI taxonomy): domain Bacteria; kingdom Bacillati; phylum Actinomycetota; class Actinomycetes; order Mycobacteriales; family Nocardiaceae; genus Nocardia; species Nocardia sp. NPDC057353. The sequence continues at coordinate 14,526 of NZ_JBHVAK010000091.1, read as the reverse complement.
GCGCGGGCTCCGAGGAGCACGGCGGCGCCGTCACGCTGGTGCCGATGTTCCTGCTCTACGACTACTCGTTCCTGCCCGAGGGGACCAAGACCAAGGCCGAGGGGCTGGCGGTCGCCCGCGAGCGCAATGTCGTCGCCACCGACGAGTTCCTGCTCGCGCCGGACCCCTACGTCACCCGCGACGCCTGGTGCCACGCCAGGGTGCAGGCCACCGAGCGCAGGCTGAACGCGCTCGAGCCGGGCACCCCGGTCGTGCTGATCAACCACTTCCCACTGGTCCGCGAGCCCACGGATGTGCTGTTCTACCCGGAGTTCTCGCTCTGGTGCGGGACCACGCTCACCGCCGAGTGGCACCTGCGGTACAACACCGTCTGCGCGGTATACGGGCACCTGCACATCCCGCGCACCTCCTGGTACGACGGCGTGCGCTTCGAGGAGGTCTCGCTCGGCTACCCGCGCGAGTGGCAGCGCCGCGGCCTCCCGGACACCCTGCTGCGCCAGATCCTGCCCGCGCCCGAGTACCCGCCGGGCTCGCTGAACAAGTTCGGCGGCCACTTCCGGATCACCCCCGAGATGGAGGCCGCGGCCGAGGAGATGCGGGCCAAGGCGCAGCGCCGGCGCGGGATCTGAGCGCGGGCTGGACTAGGCTCGACGCCGATGATCGAGAACATTCTGCCGTCCGGGATCGCCGCCGCGGAGCTGCTGGAGTACCCGGAGGGGCTGCGCGCGCACCCCGCCGAGGAGCACCTCATCGCCAAGTCGGTGGAGAAGCGCAGGCGCGACTTCATCGGGGCACGGCACTGCGCCAGGCAGGCGCTGGCCCAGCTGGGCGAGGCGGAGGTGCCGATCGGCAAGGGGGAGCGCGGCATGCCGCTCTTCCCGCGCGGGATCGTCGGCAGCCTGACGCACTGCGACGGTTACCGCGCCGCCGCGCTCGGCCACGCGCTGCGCTTCCGCTCGGTCGGCATCGACGCCGAGCCGCACGCCGAGCTGCCCGACGGGGTGCTGGACTCGGTCAGCCTGCCCGAGGAGCGGCAGTGGCTGCAGGAAACGGACAGCCCGCTGCACCTGGACCGACTGCTCTTCTGCGCCAAGGAGGCCACCTACAAGGCGTGGTTCCCGCTCACGCTGCGCTGGCTCGGCTTCGAGGACGCGCACATCACCTTCACCGTCGACGAGGCGGGGTCGGACTCCGGCGCGGGCACGTTCCACACGAAGCTGCTGGTCCCTGGCGGGACCAACGACGGCGGCAGGCCGCTGCTCGACTTCGACGGCCGCTGGCAGATCGCGGGCGGGCTGATCCTGACCGCGATCGCGACCGCCTGATGGACGCGCTCGGCGGATTGCTGATCGTCGACAAGGATCCCGGTATGACCAGCCACGACGTGGTGGCCAGGTGCCGCAGGATCCTGGGGACGCGGAAGGTCGGGCACGCGGGGACGCTGGACCCGATGGCGACCGGGGTGCTGGTGCTCGGGGTGGAGCGGGCCACCAAGCTGCTCGGGTTGCTGACGCTCACCACCAAGGCGTACTCGGCGGTGGTGCGGCTCGGGGCGAGCACCACGACCGACGACGCCGAGGGGGAGGTGCTCGCCACCGTACCCGCGGGGCACGTCACCGACGCGGCGATCGCGGCCGGGGTCGCCGCGCTGACCGGGGACATCCAGCAGGTGCCCGCGACGGTGAGCGCGATCAAGATCGACGGGGAGCGGGCGTACGCCAGGCACCGAGCGGGGGAGGACGTGCAGCTGCCCGCGCGGCCGGTGACGGTGTCGCGGTTCGCGGTGCTCGCGCGGCACGACCGCGGGGAGTTCGTCGACCTCGAGGTCGAGGTGGAGTGCTCGTCCGGGACCTACATCCGGGCGCTGGCCCGCGACCTCGGCGCCGCGCTCGGCGTCGGGGGGCACCTGACCGCGCTGCGCCGCACCCGGGTCGGGCCGTTCACCCTGGAGCACGCGCGCACCCTCGAGGCGCTCGCCGAGGCGCCGGAGCTCTCGCTGCCCATGGACGCGGCCGTGCGCGCGGCGTTCCCGCTGCGCGACATCGACCCGGCGCAGGCCGAGGATCTGCGCAACGGGCGGTGGTTGGCGCCGGTCGGGCGGGACGACGTGTACGCGGCGGTCGATCCCGAGGGGAGGGCGATCGCGCTGCTGCGGGAGAGCGGGAAGCGGGCGGCCTCGGTCATGGTGGTGCGGCCCGCGGGGTTCTGACCGGCGCCTCGCCCAGCAGGGGGCCGAGCGCGCCGAGCAGGGCTCCGGTACAGATGGCGTGCATGTCGGCGCGGGTGACGGCGCCGTGCTCCAGCCAGTCCACGGTGAGCACCCGGACGAAGGTGAGCCAGGCGCCGATCACCGACTCGGCGGCGGCCCGCCCGGCCGCGGGGAGCCCGAGTTCGTCGAGCATGCGCCTGCGGAGTTCGCCGAGCTCGCCCGCGATGATGCCCTGGATGGTCGGGTCGGCGGCGAGCACCCGATTGGCCGCGATGACCGTGTGCGGATTGGCCTCGAAATAGTCGAGGTGCGTGTGCAGCGCGGCCGAGATCTGCTCCGGCACCGGAAGTGCGGGGTCGAACGAGGATTCCACCAGGAGCCGCGCCGCGGCCTGCTCGTAGACGGCGACGAAGAGGTCCCGCTTGGCGGGGAAGTGCCGGTAGAGCAGGGCGCGGGAGATCCCCGCGGCGGCGGCCACCTCCTCCATGAGCACCGCCTCGTACGGGCGGTCGGCGAAGAGCCCGGCCCCCGCCTCGACGATCTGGGCGCGGCGCTGCTCCGGGGTCAGGCGACGGCGAACCATGTGCGCCAGCTTAGTTGACGCGCGTCTACCGGCACGCCATAGTAGACGTACGTCTACTAACTCGGGAGGGTATCATGGGGTCGTCGGTACTGCGCTGGTCGGCGCTGGTCACGGGGGTGGTGTGCACGCTGATCGGGCTCGCGCACGTGGCGTTCGGCGAGGCGATCTTCCCGGACATGGGCGCGCCGGGCGCCACCGCGGACAGCCAGGCGCGCTTCTTCGGCGCGGTCTTCGCCGGCTACGGGCTGGCCTGGATCCTGGTCGCGCGGCGCACCCCGATTTCGGCGACCGCCGTCCGGATCCTGGCGGGGATCATGCTGCTCGGCGCGGTGGGCCGCTTCCTCTCCATCGCCGTGCACGGCCTGCCGCATCCCTTCGCGCTCGTGCTCACCGCGCTCGAAGTGCTGCTGCCGCTGGCTTTCCTGGCGCTCGCCGACGCCGACGAGCGGGTCAGGAGTTGATCTGCGTGCGCAGCCGCTCGACGGCGTCGGTCATGTGCTCGACCAGCAGCTTCCGCGCCCGCTCCGGCGCGCCCGCGCCGATCGCCTCGCGCAGCGCGATGTGCTCCCCGACCTGCTCGCGCAGGTCCGGGTAGGTGGTCTGCAGCGCGCCGAGGCACATCCGGGTCTCGATCAGCAGGGTGCGCGCGGCGCGCACCAGCCGGGGGCTGCCGGAGCTGCGCACCAGCGCCTCGTGGAACGCCTGGTCCGCGTCGGAGACCCCGACCGCGTCTCCGGCCTCGGCCTTGACCGCCATGTCGGCGACGCTGGGCGCGAGCGCGGCGGCGGCGATCTCGCGCCTGCCGTCCAGGATCAGCTCCAGCGCGCCGCCCTCCAGCGCGGTCCTGGCCCGGTAGATGTCGACGACGTCGTCGAGCGCGAGCTCGATGACGAAGATGCCCCGGTGCCGGATGCTGTGCAGCAGCCCCTCCGAGACCAGCCGCTGCATGGCCTCGCGCACCGGGCCGCGGCTCACCGCGAATTGCGCCGCCAGGTCGGCCTCGCCGAGCTGCGCGCCGGGGGCGAGGCTGCCGCGCATGATGGCGTCCCGGAGCCGGTCCGCGATCATCTCCGCGGTCGACTTCCGGTTCACCGGCTGGAAATCAACGACGGACATCACTCGGCCTCCCGGTGCAGAGGGTACCCAGCGCGGGCGCGACCGGGACCACCCCGGCCCCTCATGTGCGGATTGTTGACAATCATACGATGCGATCCTACGGTGTCAACGTGGAAAAGGCCCCTGTGATCACCGTCCTGCACGGCGACCACCCGCCCGACGCCGGGGCGCTGTCCCGGGTCGCCGAGCGCGCCGAGCTGCGCTGGACCGGCGCGGCCGGGCTGCAGGCGGCGCTGCGCGGGGCGGACGTGCTCTTCGTGCTCGACTTCGCCACCGACGTGCTGCCCGCGGCCTGGCAGGCGGCGGACGCGCTGCGCTGGCTGCACATGGGGTCGACCGGCGTCGACGCGGCGATGTTCCCCGCGCTGGTCGCGAGCGACGTGGTGGTGACCAATACCCGCGGCGTCTTCGACGCGGCCATCGCCGAGTACGTGCTCGGCCAGATCCTCGGCTTCGCCAAGGATCTCGGCGGTGCGCTGCTCCGGCAGCACCGGCGCGAGTGGGAGCACCGGGAGAACGAGCGGATCGCGGGCGCCTCGGTGCTGATCGTCGGCACCGGCGGGATCGGCAGGGCCATCGCCCGGCTGCTGCGCGCGGTGGGGATGCGGGTCTCGGCGATCGGCAGGCGGGAGCGCACCGGCGACCCGGACTTCGGCACCGTCGGCACCGACCTGCACGCCGAGCTGCCGAACGCCGACTACGTGGTGGCGGTCGCGCCGCTCACCGAGCGGACCAGGCACATGTTCGACGCCGCCGCCTTCGCCGCGATGAAGCCGCACGCGCGCTTCGTCAACGTCGGCCGCGGCGAGCTGGTGGTGACGGCCGCGCTGGTCGATGCTATCCGCACCGGCGTGCTCGCGGGCGCCGCGCTGGACGTGGTCGACCCGGAGCCGCTGCCGCGCGAGCACCCGCTCTGGACGCTGCCCGGCGTCCGCATCACCCCGCACAACTCCGGCGATTGGATCGGGTGGAGCGGGGCAATCCTGTCCGCGTTCGCCGACAACTTCGACAACTGGGTCGCCGGACGCCCCCTGGACAACGTGGTCGACAAGGAACTCGGGTACGTGCCCGGCTGAAGGAGCCCCCTCGATGAGCTACCCCGAGAACACCGACCCCGCCGCGATGACCGCCGTCCAGCTGGTCTCGGCGTACGCGGCGGGCGCGCTCTCCCCGGTCGAGGCGACCGAGGCGGTGCTCGCGGCGATCACCGAGCGCGACCCGGCGGTGAACGCCTTCTGCCTGGTCGACCCGGAGCGCGCGCTGCTGCAGGCCAAGGCCTCCGAGGAGCGCTGGCACTCCGGCTCCGCGCGCGGGCTGCTGGACGGCGTCCCGGTCTCGATCAAGGACATCTTCCTCACCGCGGACTGGCCCACCCGGCGCGGCTCCACCTCGGTCGACCCGGCCGGGCCGTGGACGGTGGACAGCCCGGTCACCGCGCGGATGCGCGCGGACGGCATGGTCTTCGTCGGCAAGACCACCACGCCGGAGATCGCTTGGAAGGCGGTGACCGACAGCCCGCTCACCGGCATCACCCGCAACCCGGTCGCGCCCGCCACCACCGCGGGCGGCTCGTCCGGGGGGAGCGCGGCGGCGGTCGCGGGCGGGATGGGGCCGGTCTCGGTCGGCACCGACGGCGGCGGCAGCATCCGGATTCCGGCCGCGTTCTGCGGGATCGTCGGGTTCAAGCCCACGCACGGGCGGGTGCCGCTCTTCCCGGCCAGCCCGTTCGGCCCGCTCGCGCACGCGGGGCCGATGACCCGCACGGTCGAGGACGCCGCGCTGCTGCTCGACATCCTCGCGCTGCCGGACCCGCGCGACCCCACCGCGCTCGCCCCCGCGCCCACCACCTTCCGCGGCGAGCTGAATCGGGACGTGCGCGGGCTGCGCGTCGCCTGGTCGCCGAACCTGGGGTACGTGCGCGTCGACCCCGAGGTCGCCGCGATCACCGAGGCGGCGGTGCGCAGGCTCGCCGACGCCGAACTCGCGGTGACCGCGGCCGACCCCGGTTTCGGCGACCCGCTGGAGGCCTTCGAGGTCCTGTGGTCGGCGGGCGCGGCCACCATGCTGGCCGGATTCCCGGCGGGCAGCCGGGAGCGGGTCGACCCCGGCTTGGGGAAGGTGTGGGAACGCGGGGACGGGGTGAGCGCCGTCGAGTACCTGGCGGCGCGCAACGTCGCCGCCCAGCTCGGGATCACCATGGGCGCCTTCCACCAGGACCACGACGTCCTCGTCACCCCGACCGTGCCGATCCCCGCCTTCGAGGCAGGGCACGACGTGCCGCCAGGCAGCGACCTGCGCGGCTGGCCCGAGTGGACCCCCTTCACCTACCCCTTCAACCTCACCCAGCAGCCCGCCATCAGCATCCCCGTCGGCCGCACCGCCGCGGGCCTCCCCGTCGGCCTCCAGATCATCGGCCCCCGCCACTCCGACGACCTCGTCCTCGCCGTCGCCCGCTACGCGGAGCACGTCCTGTCCTGAGCGAAGGGACCCGCGCCGCGCGCACGCCCGGCGGTACGCCGACGCCCGCGCACGATCCCCCCGAACGCGAATCAGTCGAGCGCGAGGCGAAGCCGACGCAGGCGACATTCACGGCGTGAGTTCGGCGACCCGGCGCTCCAGAACACCCCGCTCCTTCTCGTTGCGGCACAGCGCGATGGCACTCGTGAACTCGGCCCGCGCCTCGGCGTCCCGCCCCAACCGGGCGAGCAGCTCACCCCGCACATTCGGCAGCAGGTGCGACCCACCCAGCGCCCCCTCGGCGATCAACCCGTCGACCAGCGGAAGCGCCACCGCGGGCCCCCGCGCCATGGACACCGCTACCGCCCGGTTCAACCGCACCACGGGCGAGGGCGCGATCCGCCCCAGCGCCTCGTACAGCAGCACGATGCGCTCCCAATCCGTCTCCCCGAAGGTCGCAGCCACCGCGTGACATTCGGCGATGGCCGCCTGCACCCCGTATGCCCCGAGCCCGATCGCCCCCGCCCTGGCGAGCGCCGCCCGCCCGCGCCGGATCCCGTCCCGATCCCACCGCCGCCGATCCTGCCGCTCCAGCAGCACCGGCTCCCCGTCCGCCCCTACCCGCGCCGGGAACCGCGCCGCCGTCAACTCCAGCAGCGCGAGCAACCCGAGCGGCTCCGCCCGGTCCGGCACCAACCGGGCCAGCACGCGGGCCAACCGCAGCGCCTCCGCCGCCAGGTCGAGCCGGATCTGCTCATTCCCGGAGCTCGCCGACGACCCCTCGGTGAAGATCACATACAGCACGCCGAGCACCGACCCCAGCCGCTCCCCGCGCTCCTCCGGCGCGGGTACGACGAACGGCACCTTCGCCGCGGCCAGCGTCTTCTTGGCCCTGGTGATCCGCGCCTGCACGGTCGCGGTCGGCACCAGGAACGCGGCGGCGATCTCGTCGCTGGTGAGCCCGCCGACCACCCGCAGCGTGAGCGCGATCCGCGCCTCCGCCGCGAGCATCGGGTGGCAGGCGACGAACATCAGCGCGAGCACGTCGTCGTCGATCCGGTCCGGGTCGAACGGCTCCGGCTCCGCCGCGGCGGGCTCGCCCCCGGTGGCGGCGCCGCCCTCGCCCAGCTCGCGGGCGAAGGCGGCGTACCGGTCACCGAGCGCGGCGCTGCGCCGGAAGGCGTCGATCGCGCGCCGCTTGCCGGTGGCGAGCAGCCATGCGGCCGGGTCGCGCGGGATCCCGTCGCGCGGCCAGGCGACGAGCGCCTCGGCCAGCGCCTCCTGCGCGACATCCTCGGCCAGCGCGAACTCGCCGGTGTAGCGGGCGAGCGCGCCGACGATCCGCGCGGACTCGATCCGCCACACCGCCGCCACCGCCGCCCGCCCGGACGGCCCGCTCACAGCTGCCCGGTGGCCTCACGCCAGGCGCGCTCCTTCTGGATCCACACGTTGTCCTGCGGGAACTCGCTGATCTCCGGCACCCGCCTGATCTCGGTCTTGAACCCGGGGACGGTGGCGGGCATCCGCTTCGCCCACTCCACCGCCTCCTCCTTGGAGGCCACGCTCAGGATGTAGTAGCCGCCGAAGAGCTCCTTGGTCTCGCCGTAGGGGCCGTCGGTGACGACCGGCGGGTCGGTGGCGTAGTCGACCACGACGCCCTCGGCCGGGTCCTCCAGCCCCTCCGCGGCGAGCAGCACGCCCGCCCGGATCAGCTCGTCGTTGAAGCGCCCGATTGTGTCCAGCATCTCGTCCATGTCGCCCATCGACGCGTAGGCGTCGTCGGTGGCGCGCATGATCAGCATGTACTTCATGGTGTCCGTCTCCCTCGGCTGCGGGTTCCGTTCGAACCCTCTCACCCCTTGGTCGAACGGGCCGCCCGCCGAATCGACACGGCACGAAACATTCTTCGAAGATTTTTTCCGGTCGGCTACAGCTCGGCGAGCACCTCGGACCAGATGCCGAGCGCGTCCCGGATCTGCGCGTCGGTGACGATGAGTGGCGGGATCATCCGCACCACGTTCATGTGCGCGCCGCAGGTGAGCAGCAGCAGCCCCTTGGCGACCGCCGCCTGCTGCGCGGCCGACGCCGTCTCCGGGTCGGGTTCGCCGGTGGCGGTGGTGAACTCGCAGCCCGCGAGCAGCCCGAGCCCGCGCACGTCGCCGATCTGCTTGGTCTGCCGCTCGCGCAGCCCGGCCAGCAGCTCGGCGCCGCGGTCGGCGGCATTCTGCACCAGCCCCTCCGACTCGATGACCTCCAGCGTGGCGAGCGCGGCCGCGCAGGCCACCGCGTTGCCGCCGTAGGTGCCGCCCTGCGAGCCCGGCCACGCCTTCGCCATGAGCTCGGCCGAGGCCGCGATCCCGGAGATGGGGAAGCCGCTGGCCAGCCCCTTGGCAATGGTGATGACATCGGGCCGGACATCGAAGTGCTGGTGCCCGAAGAACCTGCCGGTGCGGCCGAACCCGGTCTGGATCTCGTCGATCACCAGCAGGATGCCGTGCCGGTCGGCGCGCTCGCGCAGGCCGTGGAAGAACGCGGTGTTGCCGGGGATGTACCCGCCCTCGCCGAGCATCGGCTCCACGATGAAGGCGGCGGTCTCGGCGGGCCCGGTCAGCGTGGCGAGGATGTAGTCCAGCTCGCGCAGCGCGAAGGCGGTGGCCTCCTCCTCGCTCCAGCCGTACCGGTAGGCGGTGGGGAAGGGGGCCACGTGCACCCCGGACATGAGCGGGCTGAACCCGGCCGAGAACCGGGTGCCCGAGGTGGTCATGGTGGCCGCGGCGACGGTGCGGCCGTGGAACCCGCCGTGAAAGACGACCACGTTCGGGCGCCCGGTGGCCTGCCGCACCAGCCGTAGCGACGCCTCCACCGCCTCGCTGCCGGAGTTGCTGAAGAAGAGCGTGTCCAGCCCGCCGGGCAGCACGTCGCCGAGCCGCTCGGTCAGCCGCAGCAGCGGCTGGTGCATGACCGTCGTGTACTGGCCGTGGATCAGCTTGCCGACCTGCTCCTGCGCCGCCGCGACCACGCGCGGGTGGCAGTGCCCGGTGCTGGTGACCCCGATGCCCGCGGTGAAGTCCAGGTAGCGGCGGCCGTCGGTGGCGTGCAGGTAGCACCCCTCGCCCCGCTCGACCACGACGGGAGTGGCCTGCTTCAGCACCGGTGACAGCTGGGTCATGGGGATCCGCCCTCCGTGAGGAAATCCGTGGATTGTCTGTTGTCGGATTGTTGACAATATGCCTACCATGACTCCGGCGGTCCCGACAAGGGAAGCCGCGGAGCCGAGAGGAGACCGGATGCCCACCCAGTCAGAGGAGCGGGCCGCGCTGGACACCGTGCCGACGGGGCTGTTCATCGGCGGCAAGTGGCGCGACGGCGCCCGCACCTTCCCGGTGCTGGACCCGGCCACCGGCGCGACCATCGCCGAGGTGGCGGACGCGAGCGCCGAGGACGGCATCGCCGCGCTCGCCGCCGCCGCCGACGCGCAGGCCGACTGGGCCGCGACCCCGCCGCGCGAGCGCAGCGACCTGCTCATGCGGGCGCACCGCGCGCTGCTCGCCGACGTCGACCGGCTGGGGCTGGTGCTCACCCTGGAGATGGGCAAGCCGCTCGCCGAGGCGCGCGGCGAGATCGCCTACGCCGCCGAGTTCTTCCGCTGGTTCGCCGAGGAGGCGGTCCGGCTCGACGGCGGCTACATGCAGGCCCCGACCGGCGGCTCGCGCTTCCTCGTGACCAAGCAGCCGGTCGGCCCGAGCCTGCTGATCACGCCGTGGAACTTCCCGATCGCCATGGGCGCGCGCAAGATCGCGCCCGCGCTCGCGGCGGGCTGCACCAGCGTGATCAAGCCCGCCGAGCAGACGCCGCTCTCCATGCTGGCGCTGGCCGCGGTGCTGGAGCAGGTCGGGCTGCCCGCGGGCGTGGTCAACGTGGTCACCACCACCGACCCGGCCGCCGTGATCGAGCCCATGATCCGCGACCCGCGCTCCCGCAAGCTCTCCTTCACCGGCTCCACCGCGGTCGGCAAGGTGTTGCTCGAGCAGTGCGCGAGCACCGTCATGCGCACCTCGATGGAGCTCGGCGGCAATGCCCCGCTGCTGGTCTTCGACGACGCCGACCTGGACGAGGCGGTGGAGGGCGCGCTCGCCGCCAAGATGCGCAATATCGGGCAGGCCTGCACCGCCGCCAACCGGATCCTGGTGCAGCGCGGCGTCGCCGAGGAGTTCGGCAGGCGGCTCGCCGAGCGGATGGCGGCGCTGCCGATCGGCCGCGGCACCGAGCCGGACGTGGTCGTCGGGCCGCTCATCGACGCCGACGCGCTCGCCAAGGTGGAGCACCTGGTCGCCGACGCCAGGCAGCGCGGCGCCGAGGTGCTCACCGGCGGCGAGCGGCCGGACGGACCGGGCACCTTCTACCCGGCCACCGTGCTGACCGGCGTGCCGGACGCGGCCGAGCTGTGCCACACCGAGATCTTCGGCCCGGTCGCCGCCATCGGCGTCTTCGACACCGAGCAGGAGGCGATCACCCGCGCCAACGACACCCCGTACGGCCTGGTCGCCTACGTCTTCACGGAGAACCTGCGGCGCGGGCTGCGGGTCTGCGAGGCGCTGGAGACCGGCATGGTGGGGTTGAACCAGGGCGTGGTGTCCAACCCGGCGGCGCCGTTCGGCGGCGTCAAGGAGTCCGGCCTCGGGCGCGAGGGCGGGTTCTCCGGCATCGACGAATTCCTCGAGACCAAATACATCGGAGTGCGACTGTGAGCTATCGGATTGCCACCATCCCCGGCGACGGCATCGGGGTTGACGTGACGGTCGAGGCGGTGGCGGTGCTGGACGCCGTGCTGCCCGGGCTGGAGTGGACCGAGTTCGACTGGTCCTGCGAGAACTACCTGCGCACCGGGGCCATGATGCCGCCGGACGGGCCCGCCCGGCTCGCCGGATTCGACGCCATCCTGCTCGGGGCGGTCGGCTTCCCCGGCGTGCCGGACCACATCTCGCTCTGGGGGCTGCTGATCCCGCTGCGCCGGGCCTTCGGCCAGTACGTGAACCTGCGCCCGGTCAAGCTGCTGCCCGGCACCGAGTCCGCGCTGCGCGGGCGGACCGCCGAGGAGTTGGACATCCTCATCGTGCGGGAGAACTCCGAGGGGGAGTACTCCGAGATCGGTGGCACGCACAACCCCGGGCGGCCGGACGAATTCGTGCTGCAGGAGTCGGTGTTCACCCGAGTCGGGTGTGAGCGGATCATCCGGTACGCCTTCGACCGGGCCGTCGAGCGGTCCGGGAAGCTCTGCTCGGCCACCAAGTCGAACGGGCTCATCCACTCCATGCCGTACTGGGACCGGGTCTTCCAGGAGGTCGCCGCCGAATATCCGGGGGTCGCCACCCGGGAGATGCACGTGGACGCGCTCGCCGCCGAGATCGTGCTGCACCCGGATCGGCTCGACGTGATCGTCGGCTCGAATCTGTTCGGGGACATCCTCTCCGATCTCGCCGCCGCGGTGACCGGGGGGCTCGGGTTGGCGCCGTCGGGCAATATCGACCCGACTCGGTCGGCGCCGTCCATGTTCGAGGCGGTGCACGGGAGTGCGCCGGATATCGCCGGGCAGGGGATCGCCAATCCCGTGGCGCAGATCCTGGCCGGGGCCATGCTGCTTCGGCACCTCGGGGAAGACGGTGCCGCCGGTGCCGTCGAGCGGGCTGTCGACGAGGTGCTCGCGGCGGGTCAGGTCCTCACCCCCGACCTCGGGGGGTCCGCTACGACCGCCGAACTCGGGGCCGCCATCGCCGATCGTGCCCGCGAATTGGCGGGAGCCGGGTCGCCGGCATAGAGCGCCGCAACCTCCCCGTCAGGTGGTCACCCAGATGGCCTCGGCCGCAGGCTGCCCGAGATCGACCGGCTTCTCGGCGGTACCGATGCGAATCGCGATGGTGCCGGCGAAATCCCGTCGCTCGGCAACGCTGATCACGGTGTCCAGCGCGATCCCCACCGAATCGAAGTACCGCAGCATATCCGGATCGGAATCCGAGATCCGCGCCACCCGCCCCGACTCACCCGCCGCGAACTCACTCAGCGGGCGAGCGGGCGGCGTCGGCACCGCCCCGTCCACCGACGGAATCGGATCACCGTGCGGATCCCGATCCGGATACCCGAGCTTCGCGTCGATCCGCGCCATCAGCAGCTCGGAGACCGCGTGCTCCAGGATCTCCGCCTCGTCGTGCACCTCGTCCCAGCCGTACCCCAGCTCGCTCACCAGGAACGTCTCCAGCAGCCGATGCCTGCGCACCATGGCGATCGCCGCCCGCCGCCCGTCCTCGGTCAGCGTGATCGCGCCGTACCGCGCGTGCACCACCAACCCCTGGTCGGCCAGCTTCCGCACCGCCTCGGAGACCGTCGACGCGGAGACCCCGATCCGCTCCGCCAGCAGCTTCGTCGACACCTTCTCCGGCGACCACTCCTGCGCCGTCCAGATCACCTTCAGGTAGTCCTGGGCGACCGAACTCAGCACCGGCGCCACCGTCGCGGCGCCGTCCACCGCGGGCTCCGGAACGTCCGTCAGCTCACGGCGGGTGGTGATGTCTCGTTTCCCGGGCACATTTCGAGCTTATGCACTCCGCGCCCGATCCACACGCCGCACCGCCACCGGCAACCTCCGATTCACCGCCCCGACCGCCACCCGTGACCTCGAGCATGACCGGCCCCGGCCCGAATACGCATCGGCGCGCACAGTGCGTAGGCTGCGCACTGTGCTGAGATGGCGAAGTCTCGACGACGTGCCCGCGGACTGGGGACGCTGCGTGGTCACCATCGGTGTGTTCGACGGTGTGCACCGGGGCCACGCGCAACTCATCAGCAGGGCGGTGAAATCGGCCGCCGCGCGCGGCGTGCCCGCGGTGCTCATGACCTTCGACCCGCACCCCATGGAGGTGGTGCGCCCCGGCTCGCACCCGGCCCAGCTCACCACGCTGACCCGGCGCGCCGAACTGGCCGAGGAACTCGGCGTCGACGTGTTCTGCGTGATGCCCTTCACGCACGAGTTCATGAAGCTCACCCCCGCCCGCTACGTGCACGACCTGCTGGTCGAGCGGCTGCACGTCGCCGAGGTCGTGGTCGGCGACAACTTCACCTTCGGCAAGAAGGCCGCGGGCACCGTCGAGACCATGCGCGAACTCGGGCTGCGCTGGGGTTTCGAGGTCGACGCCGTCACCCTGCTCGGCGAACAGACCGTCACCTACTCCTCCACCTACATCCGCGCCTGCGTCGACGCGGGTGACATGGCCAACGCCACCGAGGCGCTCGGCAGGCCGCACCGGGTCGAAGGCGTCGTCGTGCACGGCGACGGCCGCGGGCGCACCTTCGGCTACCCGACCGCCAACGTCGCACCCCCCATGCACGCCGCCATCCCCGCCGACGGCGTCTACGCGGGCTGGTTCACCGTGCTCGGGCCCGGCCCCACCATCGGCACCGTCACCCCGGGGCAGCGCGCCATGGCCGCCATCTCGGTCGGCACCAACCCCACCTTCTCCGGGCGGGCCCGCACCGTCGAGGCCTACGTCCTCGACCGCGAAGCCGACCTCTACGGCCAGCACGTCGCCGTCGACTTCGTCGAGCACCTGCGCGGCATGCTCAAGTTCGACAGCACCGAGCAGCTCGTCGACGCCATGGCCGGGGACGTCGAAGCGGCCAGGGCGGTCCTCGCCCGCCAGTGAGGCTCCGGTAAGGTGGCTCCTCGGGTCTGCTGCGGTCCGCGGCGGCGCCCAGCCGGGGTTTCCCCGGAACCATTCACGCGGAACTGAGAAACAGGAGTGGACGCCGCATGGCACTGACCACCGAGCAGAAGTCGGCCATCCTCGCCGAGTACGGGCTGCACGAGAAGGACACCGGCTCGCCGGAGGCCCAGATCGCGCTGCTGTCGAAGCGGATCGCCGACATCACCGAGCACCTCAAGAAGCACAAGCACGACCACCACACCCGGCACGGGCTGATGGCGCTCATCGGGCGCCGGAAGCGGCTGTCGAAGTACCTGGCGGACAACGATATCCAGCGTTACCGTTCGCTCATCGAGCGCCTCGGCCTCAGGCGGTAATTTCGGCGCGCCTTCGGCGCGCGTGTTCGCGGCCCCCAAGGCTCGCGTTCGAGCACTCGAGACTCGCGCCTGCGGCGCATGCGCTTCGAG
>NZ_JBHVAK010000090.1:0-18301 GCF_042667085.1 Nocardia sp. NPDC057353 | reverse complement strand
AGTCTCGGTGCTGTGGGCGTTGCTGCGCGACCATCGGATATTCACCCCCGCTCCACCGGTCGCGCTCCCGGCTTGACAACTTCATTGAGACTCCTCGATCGGGGCGGGCGCCCCCATCATCGCACTCCGCGGCGCAGCGAATCTCCGGTGACCCACCTCACAAACCGGCCGCGCGCGATCATCACGCCCCACGTAGGCTCGCCCCATGCCTCAGACGACGCCCCTGCCACAGCCGACGGCGCCACAGACGGACGGGAAGCACGCCATGGACACCGACGGGTTGCGACCGGATCGATTCGACCGCGAAGGGCACGACCAGCTGGTCGACGTCCGCGACCTGCAAGCCGCGCTGCCCGGCATCCACCGGCTGCGCACCTGGGCGCACGAAGCGCTCGCGCTCACGCCTGGCGAGCGCGCGGTGGACATCGGCTCCGGCACCGGCTCCGAGGTCTTCGCCTTCGCCGACGCGGTCGGCCCCACCGGCTCCGCGATCGGCGTCGAGCCGGACCAGAACCTGCTCGCCTCGGCGCAGCGCAGGGCCACCGAGCTCGGCGCGCACGCGGAGTTCCACCCCGGCGACGCCTACGGCGTCCCGTTCCGCGCCAACTCCTTCGACGCGGTGCTCTGCGAGCGGGTCTTCCAGCACCTGACCACCCCGCTGCGCGCGGCCAGGGAGATCGAGCGGGTACTGCGGCCCGGCGGCCGCGCGGTGGTGATGGATGTCGACTGGGGCACGGCGATCCTGCACCCCGGCGCGCGGGACATCACCCGCGAGGTGATCGAGACGCTCCTCAGCAACACCACCAACCCGCTCTCCGGGCGCAGGCTCCCCGGGCTGCTCACCAGGGCCGGGCTGGAGATCGACGACATCGGCTCGCACGCGCTGGTGCAGGAGCGGGCGGCCGCGGCGGGCTCGCTGGTGACCCGGATCTCCGCCATGGCGGTGGCCCGCGGCCGGATCACCGAAGCGCAGCGTGCCGAGCTGCTCGCCGAGCTGGCCCGCGGTGCGGAGACCGGCGACATCCACCTCTCGGTGACCATGTTCGCGGTGCTCGCGCACAAGCCGGAAGGCCGGTAGCGGGTCGCGCGGGCGGCGGATGCGCTCCGCCGCCCGCCTGCCTCACTTGCCCAGGTGCTTCTCGGTGGCGGCCAGCAGGACGCAGGTGGCCAGCCCCTCCATCGCCTGCTCCAGCTCGGGCAGCCCGGGGAAGCTGGGGGCGATCCTGATGTTCCGGTCCTCCGGGTCCCGCTTGTACGGGAACGCCGAACCCGCTGCGGTGAGCGCGATCCCGGCATCCTTCGCCAGCGCGATCACCCGCGCCGCGGTGCCCTCCAGCACGTCGAGGCTGATGAAGTAGCCGCCCTTGGGCTCGGTCCAGGACGCCACCTTCGAGGCGCCGAGCCGGTCCTCGAGGATGCGCAGCACCAGCGCGAACTTGGGCTCCAGGATCTCCCGGTGCTTCTGCATGTGCGCCCGCACCCCGTCCGCGTCGCCGAAGAAGCGCAGGTGCCGCAGCTGGTTGATCTTGTCCGGGCCGATGCTCTTCTTCCCGGCGTGCTTCAGGTACCAGTCCAGGTTCGCCGTCGCGGCCCCGAAGAAGCTGACCCCGGCACCGGCGAAGGTGATCTTGGAGGTGGAGGCGAAGACCAGCGGGCGGTTCGGGTTTCCGGCCGCCGCGGCCAGGCCGAGCACGTCGAGCACCGGCGCCGCGGTGTCGGTGAGCGGGTGCACCGCGTACGCGTTGTCCCACATGATCCGGAAGTCCGGCGCCGCGGTCGGCATCGAGACCAGCTCGCGCGCAACCTCTTCGGCGAAGACGACGCCGGTGGGGTTGGAGTAGTTGGGGACTGCCCACAGCCCCTTGATCGCCGGGTCGGCGGCGACCAGCTCGGCGATGCGGTGCGTGTCGGGGCCGTCCGGGCCCACCGGCACCGGGATCATCTCGAAGCCGAGGCTCTCGGTGATGGCGAAGTGCCGGTCGTAGCCGGGGCTGGGGCAGAGGAACTTCAGCACCGGCTCGGCGGCCCAGCGCCGCTCGGAATCCGGGGTGCCGTAGAGCATGGCGAAGACCAGCGCGTCGTGCATGATCTCCAGGCTGGCGTTGTTGCCCGCGATCAGGTTCGCGACCGGAATGCCGAGCAGCTCACCGAAGATCGCGCGCAGCTCGGGCAGGCCGTGCTGGCCGCCGTAGTTGCGGCAGTCGGTGCCGGAGCCGTCCCGGTAGTCGCCGTCGCCGGGCAGGGTGAGCAGCCGCGCGGAGAGGTCGAGCTGCTCGGGAGCGGGCTTGCCGCGGGTGAGATCCAGCGTGAGCTTCTCGGTCTGGAGCTTGGCGTAGTTCGAGGTCTGGGTCTCGTGCTCGGACACCAGTTCCTCGTGGCTCATCAAACCGATCTGCGTTTGCCGGGACATCCTGAAGCAGCCTTTCGAGCAGCGTAGGGGGGTGGAAGCGCCGCTCACGTTACTCGAGACCGGCGCCGGATGGGTGCCGAGAGAGGTTGTAGGGGACCCCGCGCACCCGGCAGAGCCCGTTGACCCTTGCTGCCTTCCGGCCCTGGGGGAGTTCACAGGATGCGCGCCGCGCGGGATCCGTCGGCCAGTGTAGCGGCACCGGTCCGCCGCGACCCAATTCGGGGCGGTTTGGGCCGTCCCGGCCTCGTTCGCTATGCTGCTGCACGGAGGATTCGCCTAGTGGCCTATGGCGCTCGCCTGGAACGCGGGTTGGGTTAACGCCCTCAGGGGTTCAAATCCCCTATCCTCCGCATCGGCCCGGGCCGGGAACTACTGTTCCCGGCCCGGGCCTTTTCCGTGCCGGGGATCTGCCGCCCAAGTGCCCCCGAATTCCCCGCTCATTCGGGCTTACACCGCGCTCTTCCACCTGATAAGTTAATGATAATTCTTCCAGCAGAGGAGCGCATCGATGCGTACTAGCCTTCGTCTCACCGCCGCCGGGATCGCGGCGGCAGCCCTGGTCGGAACCGCCTCCGCAGCGGTGGCGGCACCG
Source organism: Nocardia sp. NPDC057353 (assembly GCF_042667085.1). Taxonomy (NCBI): domain Bacteria; kingdom Bacillati; phylum Actinomycetota; class Actinomycetes; order Mycobacteriales; family Nocardiaceae; genus Nocardia; species Nocardia sp. NPDC057353. Next base: position 15,299 of record NZ_JBHVAK010000090.1, on the reverse strand, counting down.
CTGGAGCCTGCCCCGGCGCCGGTCGCCGAGAACAGCTACAGCACCGGCTCCTCCGGCGCGGACAGCGCGAACAACGCCCTGCGCACCGGGCAGCACCTGATCCAGCAGGGCAATGTCATCGGCGTCCTGGTGCTGCTGGTCACCGCGCCGTTCAAGGTCTTCACCGACGGCGTCTGCGACCTGGCGGCGGGCTCCAGCCTGCCCAACCCGTGCGTGCCGCGGGTCTGGTAATCCGCTTGCGGTAGCGGCGCCGGGCCGGTCACGCTGGCCCGTGTGCCGGATATCGCGCTGCAGCCGCTGACCGAGGGCAACCTGCCCGCGCTGCTCGCGGCGGCGGTCGCCGGGGCCGACCCGCTCGAGGTCATGGCTCCGGTGCCTGGTCCCGCCGGGTGGACGGCGGAGCGGCGCGCCGCCTTCCTCGCCTTCCACCGCGGCCGCGGGCTGGCGGCCGAGCCGGTCGAGCTGACCTACGTCGTCCTGCTGCGGGGCGCGGTGGTCGGGGCGGCTCGGTTGCAGCCCGCGGGGGCCGGTGAACTCGAGACCGGCATCTGGCTCGCCCGCGACGCGCGCGGCCGCGGAGTCGGCCGGGCGCTGGTCACGCTGCTGCGCGCGGCGGCGGAGCAGGCGGGCGCAGCGCGCATGATCGCCACGACGACCCCGGAGAACGCCGCCGCGCGCGGACTCATGGCAGGCGCCGCCGTCCGGCTCGCGGACGGAGCCGTGCTCGGCACCTGGGAGTTGGGCTGATCAATCCCCGTGCGCGGCGCCGACTTCGGCCACCGCCGCGGCCATGATCTCCAGATACCGATCCGGGTCCGGCATGGCCGCCGGGTCGGCGTGCACCGACAGGGTGACGGTGTCGCCGAGGCCGTGCACGCCGTGCGTGACGTGCATGACGCTGCCGAGCGCGGGGAAGCCGCAGCTCCAGTGCACCGCTCCCCCGCCGAAGCTCAGGTCGGCGGGGCCGCGGTGCACGCTGGAGACGACGGTGTGCCCGGCGATCTCGCTCGGCACGGCATCCGGGTACCGCTCGACATCCCGGCGCAGCAGCGCCGCGGGCAGCACCGCGGTCACCCGGTCCTGCGCCAGCAGCAGCGGGTGTGCCGCGCGGGCGCGGCGCGCGGCGAGCTCGCCCGCGATCAGCGCCGAACGTTCCCGCAGCTCCGGCACGCCCGTGTGCAGTTCGATGCCGACGCTGCGGTAGTTGTTCCGCCCGCCCGCGCCCGCCGGGATCGCCACCGGCACCTGCGCCCCGAGCCGCTCCCCTCGATGCCCGCGCTCGGCGAGGTACCGGTCGAGCGCCACCGAGATCGCGGTCAGCGCGAGCACGGTCACCGTGCGGTCCGGCGCCCGCAGCGCCACCGCGGGCAGCACCAGCACGCGCGCGACATGCCCCGCGAGCGGTGCCGACGGATTCAGCGGCCCCGGCCGGAACCCCGGCCCCGGCGGCGGAATCTCCCCCGCCGCGGTCCGCGCCGCCAACTCGCGCCGCGCCCGCGCCGCGCCGACCCCGCGCACCACCGTCGCCCCCACCCGCCACGGAAACTGCACCACCCCGGCCACCGCCCGCAGCGCATCGGTCGCGTGCAACGCGCCGAGCGCCGCAGCCCGGTGCACGGCACGGAGCACCCCGCCCGCGGCCATCGCGCCGGAGACTCCGGTCCCGGGGCAGGCGCGGAGCACCTTGCCGCCGAGTACCGCGCTCAACGCACCGGTTTCGGAGGCGACCGGAGCCGGCTCCCGCGCGCCGAACAACGCGCGCGCGATCCGCGCGGCACCCCGCCCGTCGACCAGCGCGTGCGACACCTGCAGCACGGCGACGAGCGCGGAATCACCGGTGACACCTGTTCCAGGAACACCGCGTACCCCGCGGAAGACGTGCAGCCGCCACGGAAACTCCGCGGCCTCGACCCTCGTGCCGAGCAGCACCCCGAGCTCCCGCGACACCGCGTGCCAATCGGCATCGGGAATCTCATGTTGCCGGAATTGTTCTGAATGGAATTGTGAGGCCGTCCAGAAGGGCTGGTTCAGCTCGCCGGGCGTCCGGCGGAGGCGAACCGCGAGTTCCGGGATCCGCGCACTGCGCCGCGCGATGAATTCGCGCAGTTCCGCGCCGGGAAGCCCGGCATCGGTGAAACAGTAGAGCAGGAAGAGATCGGTGGGGCCGCGCGCCGAGAGCCAGTACATCGTCGCGTCCTGCGCCGCCAGCGATTCCACCGGGGAGAGGCTACCCGCGCCGATACGGAGTGCCGGCGCGGGCTATCGGGGCGGGACGCGCGAAGGCCCCGAGCCCGCCGGCTCGGGGCCACCCATTCCGCTCGCGAATCCGACCGGTTCAGCCGCGACGGAATTCCGCACCGGGTAGCCCGGATAGGAACGTGGTCCAGTCACTCCGGGCGAAGGCCAGTACCGGGCCACGCCCACCGGCCTTGCTGTCCCGGACCGCTACGTTGCCGTCGACCAGAAATGCGACTTCCACGCAGTTCCCGTCGGGCCCACTGTAACTACTCTTCCGCCACACAGCGCCGGTTGTATCAACCTCCACGGCACTAGCTCCTTTGCTGCGTCGAGAACGATAATTCCTGAGTTCGTTCACGGCACCGGGCTTCGCACATGCGGAAACCCAGGTACGTCAATTAGTTGATGGTGTAGAACATCCCCAGTGCGTCGCGAGTGCACTGTTCGACTAGGTGAGAACCACCTCGGTCGGGGCCGGCCCCGTGCTAGACAGTAGCAGGTCCGCCGAAAAATTGCTCTCCTCTTACCTATTCGGTTCGGTTCCTGCGCCGAGCCGTGCAGTTCGAGATGTTGCGCGATCATTGCCGAGCGCCCCGAACCATTACCCGGCAACGCTCGAAGTCTACAGACAAACACGGCGTGATTTGTTCGTGATCGTTCATTTTTAATCCGGTCGGATGACCGATCCGGGCAACAGGGCGCAGGCGTGGATGATGGACGGATGCACGACCGCGAACGAGATGCCGAGGGCAGGGCGCGCAACGCCAGGCCCCGCGACAGCTTCGGCCGACCGCTGCCGCCGGGCAGCGCGGGGGTGCCGCGGATCCCGGACGACCTCGACCTCCCGCCGGACCGCACGCTCGGCTACGCGCAGCAGCTGCTCGACGACGGCCTCGCCTTCAACGCGCACGAGGTGCTGGAGGCCGCCTGGAAGAACGGCCCCTTCGCCGAGCGGCAGCTCTGGCAGGGGCTGGCCCAGCTGGCGGTGGGGCTGACCCACATCCAGCGCGGCAACCCCAAGGGCGCGCGCACCCTGCTGCTGCGCGCCGCCGAGCGGCTCGCGCGGTACGAGCCGGAGCCGGGCGGCGAGCACGGCGTCGACCGCGCCGGGCTGGTCGCCCACGCCAACGCGCTGCTCGACCGGCTGGCCGCGGGTGCCGCGATCGGGCCGGACGAGCTGCGCCCGGCGCTGCGCGGGCGATGAACGCCGTCCAGCCCGGAGCCGGGCGCTACGCCCCGAGCCCCTCCGGCGACCTGCACCTCGGCAACCTCAGGACCGCCGTGCTGGCCTGGCTCTTCGCCCGCTCCACCGGTCGCCGCTTCCTGCTCAGGATGGAGGACCTGGACCGGGTGCGGCCGGGCGCCGCCGAGCGCCAGCTCGCCGACCTGCGCGCCATCGGCCTGGACTGGGACGGCGATGTCATCAGGCAGTCGGAGCGGCTGCCGCGCTACCGCGCCGCGGTCGAGCGACTGACCGCGGCCGGGCGCACCTACGAGTGCTTCTGCACCCGCAGGGAGATCCAGCAGGCGGTGAGCGCGCCGCACGCACCGCAGGGCGCCTACCCCGGCACCTGTCGCGCGCTGTCGGCCGCGCGCCGCGCCGAGCTGCGCGGATCCGGCCGACCCGCCGCGATCCGGCTGCGCGCCGAGGTCGCCGAGTTCGAGATCGACGACGAGCTGCACGGCCGCTACCGCGGCGCGGTGGACGACGTGGTGCTGCTGCGCGGGGACGGCGTGCCCGCCTACAACCTCGCGGTGGTGCTCGACGACGCCGCGTCCGGCATCGACCAGGTGGTGCGCGGCGACGACCTGCTCTCCTCGGCGCCGCGACAGGCGTATCTCGCCGACCTGCTCGGCTTTCCGGTGCCGCGCTACGCCCACGTCCCGCTGGTGCTCAACACCGAGGGGCAGCGGCTGGCCAAGCGCGACGGCGCGGTGACGCTCGCCGATCGGCGGGCGCTCGGCGATTCGGCGGAGCGGATTTTCGCGCTGCTCGTCGCTTCCCTCGGCCTCGAAGGGCGTTCCCCCGCCGCTGTGCTGGCCCGATTCGACCCCGCGCGGTTGCCGCGCGACGCATGGACACTGGACCCGAATAGGTTGTCGCCAGCGAGCGAATGTCCGTAACGTACGCACTCGACCCGATCTACTGATCACGGACGAGGACACAATATGACGAGCGGTGGGTACGACCCCAACCAGTATCCGCAGGGCGGGCAGCCGTATGGGCAGCAGTACCCGCAGGGCGGCGGCCAGCAATACCCCCAGCAGGGCGGCGGCCAGCAGTACGGCCAGCAGCCCCAGTACGGCCAGCAGGATCCGTACGGCCAGCAGCAGCCGCAGTACGGCCAGCAGCCCCAGTACGGGCAGCAGCCGCAGTACGGCCAGGACCCGTACGGCCAGCAGCCCTACCCGCAGACCGGCCAGCAGCAGTACGGGCAGCAGCCCGGCTACACCGGCCCCGGCCAGCCGGGTGACCTCGGCATCCGCATCGTGGCCAGGATCATCGACAACCTGATCGTCGGCATCCCGGTCGCCATCATCGCCGCCATCATCGGCTACGACAACATGGTCGGGCAGTTCATCGCGGGCCTGCTGGTGGCGCTCGCGGGCATCGCCTACTTCGTCGCCCTGGAGACCTCGCAGGGCGCGACGCTGGGCAAGAAGATCTTCGGCCTCAAGGTGCTCGCCCCCGGCGGCGCCGCCAAGATCGACCCGCAGACCTCGGTCAAGCGCAACCTGTTCATGCTGGCCAACGTGATCCCCTGCGTCGGCGGGCTGATCTCGCTCGGCCTGATCATCTACATCATGGTCACCATCTCGAACGATCCGAACCGTCAGGGCTGGCACGACAAGTTCGCCGGCGGCACCCAGGTCGTCAAGACCGGGCAGTAGGCAGCGGAACGAGACGAGGGGCGCCCCCACTCCGGTGGGGGCGCCCCTCGCGCGTTTCTCCGGTCAGGGTGACCCGACGAGCGCGATCACGAACCACACGACGGTCAGCACGATGCCGCCCGCCCCGATCCAGATGCCCGCCAGCGCCATGTTGCGGCCGTCCTGGCCGCCGCGCTCCTTGATCTGGTTCAGCGCCATGACGCCGAGCACGATGCCGATGATCGAGCCGACGCAGGTGCAGAGCCCGACCAGCGAGACCACCAGCGAGGCGATCGCCATGCCGTTGGTGCCCGGGTGCGGGTAGCCGTAGGGCTGGTACCCGCCGCCGGGGTAGCCCTGCGGGCCGTAGCCGGGGCTCGGCTGCTGCCCGTACGGCTGCGCGGTCGGTTGCTGCGGGTAGCTGGGGTACGACGGCTGGCCGGGGTAGGACTGCTGGCCCGCGTACGGCTGCTGCGGCTGGCTCTGCGGCTGCCCGTACTGCTGCTGACCGTACTGCTGCTCCGGCTGCTGCGGCGCCGACGGGTATCCGGGCTGGTCGGAGGTCGGCTGCTGCGGCACCGAGCTCTGCGCGCCGGAGTCCGGCGACACGCCCTGGCCGCCGTACTGCTTCCACCACTCGTCGGAATCGCCGGGATTCGTCATGGCTACAGCGTATTCCACGACCTGGTTTGATGAGGTGCGTGACCGATTCCAGCAAGCTCGACGAGCACGACGGGTCTGGGCGCCCCGTGTCCGACGCTGTGGCATACGCCCAGGCGGCACGGGGCTACTACACCCCGATCGTGGCGCTCTTCGCCACCACCCTGATCATCTCCAATATCTGCGCCACCAAGGGCGTCGAGTTCTTCGCCGGGTCGTCGCTGACGCTCGGCCCGATCCAGCTGCTGCCGATCGTCACCGACGGCGCCTTCTTCCTCTTCCCGCTCGCCTACATCGTCGGCGACGTGCTCAGCGAGGTGTACGGCTTCCGCGCCACCCGGCGCGCCGTGCTCTACGGCTTCGCCGCGCTGCTGCTCACCGTCGCCTGCTTCGCCATCGCGATCCGGCTGCCCGCCGCCGGGTTCTACGAGCACCAGGAGGCGTTCCGCACCGTCATCGGCACCACGCCGCGGCTGGTGCTCGCCGGGCTGGCGGGCTACCTGGTCGGGCAGCTGTTGAACTCCGCAACGCTGGTGCTCATCAAGGAACGCACCAGGGAGAAGTACCTGTGGGCCCGGTTGATCGGCTCCACCGTGGTCGGGCAGTTCGCCGACACGCTGATCTTCTGCGCCATCGCGGCCGGTGCCATCGGCATCGAGACCTGGCAGCAGTTCGTGAACTACCTGGTGGTCGGCTTCCTCTGGAAGACGCTCTGCGAGGTGCTGGTGCTGCCGATCACCTACCGGGTGATCGCCTTCCTGAAGCAGCGCGAGGACTACGGCCCGCGGTGAACCGCGGGGGCGGCTCCGCCGCGGGCCGCCCTCCCGGTCCCCCACCGGCCCAGCGTCTCCGCGCGGAACGCCCCGAAGCTGCCGTCGACGAGGCTCGCCCGGATCCGGTCCAGCAGCCGCACGGTGAAGCGCTCGTTGTGCACCGTGCAGAGCGTGGCGGCGAGCATTTCCTTCGCCTTGAACAGGTGGTGCAGGTAGGCCCGGGTGTAGTGCGCGCAGGTGTAGCAGTCGCACTCGTCGTCGATGGGGGTGAAGTCGCGGCGGAACCGGCTGGTGTTGATGTTGTACCGGCCGTCCGGGTGGTAGACGGCGGCATTGCGGGCCACCCGGGACGGGTTCACGCAGTCGAAGGTGTCGGCGCCGTTCTCGACCGCGGCGAAGAGGTCCTCCGGCTCGCTGATCCCGAGCATGTGCCGCGGGCGCTCCTCGGGCAGCTCGTCGCAGCACCAGCCGACGATGGTGCCGAGCTTCGCCTTCTCCAGCGCGCCGCCGATGCCGTACCCGTCGAACTCCGAGCCGTCGGCGCCGCGCAGCGCGGCCAGCTCGCGGCAGGCCTTGCGCCGCAGGTCCTCGTACTGCGCGCCCTGGATCACGCCGAAGAGCGCCTGGTACGGCCGGTGCGCGCGCTGCGCGGTGAGCCGCTCGTGCTCGTCCAGGCAGCGCTGCGCCCAGCGGTGCGTGCGGGCCAGCGCCTCCTCCTGGTAGCGGCGGGTGTTCAGCAGCGTGGTCAGCTCGTCGAAGGCGAACATGACATCGGCGCCGAGCTGGTGCTGGATCCCCATGGAGACCTCGGGGGTGAAGCGGTGCGCCGAGCCGTCCAGGTGCGAGCGGAAGGTGACGCCGTCCTCGTCGACGGTGGCCAGCCGCTCCTTGCCCGGCGCGATCACGTCGTCGCTCTGCACGGTCACCGCCTCCATGGCGAGCACCTTCTTGAATCCGGCGCCGAGCGACATCACCTGGAAGCCGCCGCTGTCGGTGAAGGTCGGGCCGCGCCAGTTCATGAAGGCGCCGAGCCCGCCTGCCTCGTCCACGATGTCCGGGCCCGGCTGCAGGTAGAGGTGGTAGGCATTGGCCAGCAGCGCCTGCGACCCCAGCTCCGCCATGGTCTCCGGGAGCACCGCCTTGACCGTCGCCTTGGTGCCGACCGGGATGAAGGCGGGGGTGGCGATCTCGCCGTGCGGGGTCGAGATCACCCCGGCCCTGCCGTGTTTCCCGTCCAGGCGGGCATCGATGCGGAACGAGAAGTCGGCGGCCACGCCGCCCATCCTCGCAGGCGCCCCGGTCACGCCTCCGCGGTGGCCGCCGCGAACTGGGCGTTGTAGAGCCGGTAGTAGGCGCCGCCGCGCTCCAGCAGCTCGTGGTGCGTCCCCTGCTCGACGATGGTGCCCCGCTCCATGACCACGATCAGGTCGGCATCCCGGATGGTGGAGAGCCGGTGCGCGATCACGAAGCTGGTGCGGTCCCGGCGCAGCGCCGCGGTGGCCTGCTGCACCAGCAGCTCGGTGCGGGTGTCGACCGAGCTGGTCGCCTCGTCCAGGATCAGGATGGACGGCTTGGCCAGGAAGGCGCGCGCGATGGTGATGAGCTGCTTCTCGCCCGCGCTCACCCCCGACCCCTCCTCGTCGATCACGGTGTCGTACCCGTCGGGCAGCGCGTGCACGAAGCGGTCCACGTAGGCGGCGCGCGCGGCCGCCAGGATCTCCTCCTCGCCTGCGTGCTCGTTGCCGTAGGCGATGTTCTCCCGGATGGTGCCGCGGAAGAGCCAGGTGTCCTGCAGCACCATGCCCATGCGGGAGCGCAGCGCATCGCGGGTCATGGTGGTGATGTCGTCGCCGTCGATCCGGATGGCGCCGGAGTCCAGTTCGTAGAACCGCATGAGCAGGTTGACCAGCGTGGTCTTGCCCGCGCCGGTCGGGCCGACGATGGCGACCACGTGCCCCGGCTCGGCGACCAGCGAGAGCCCGTCCAGCACCGGCTGCTCCGGGTCGTACCCGAAGGTGACCCGGTCGAACTCGACCCGGCCCCGGCCAGCCGGCCACTGCCCGATCTGCACCGGGTCCCTACCCTGCTCCTCGGCGTCCAGGATCTCGAAGATCCGCTCCGCCGATGCCACCCCGGACTGCAGCAGGTTGGCCATGGCGCCGATCTGGGTGAGCGGCTGGCTGAACTGCCGCGAGTACTGGATGAAGGCCTGCACCTCGCCGAGCGAGAGGTTCCCCGTCGCCACCCGGATCCCGCCGACCAGCGCGACCAGCACGAAATTGATGTTCCCGAGGAACATGATCGCGGGCATGATCAGCCCGGAGATGAACTGCGCCTGGAAGCTGGAGCGGTACAGCTGCTCGTTGCGCTCGTCGAACTCCCGGCCCACCTCGGCGACCCTGCCGAAGGCGGTCACGATCTCGTGGCCGGTGTAGGCCTCCTCGACCCGGGCGTTCACCATGCCGGTGTACTTCCACTGGTCCACGAAGTGCGGCTTGGAGCGCTTCGCGATCTGCGCCGTCACCACGACCGCGGCGGGCACGGTGAGCAGCGCGATCAGCGCCAGCAGCGGCGAGATCCAGAACATCACGATGAGGATGCCGAGCACCGAGAAGACCGAGGTGAGCAGCTGGCTCATGGTCTGCTGCAGGCTCTGCGAGACATTGTCGACGTCGTTGGTGACTCGGCTCAGCAGGTCGCCGCGCGGCGCCGAGTCGAAGTAGCGCAGCGGGAGCCGGTGGATCTTCTCCTCCACGTCGGCGCGCAGCTGCTTCACCGTCCGGTTGATCACCAGGTTCAGCAGGTAGGCCTGCAGCCAGCCGAAGACCGCCGCGCCGATGTAGAGCGCGAGCACCAGCAGCAGGACGCGGCCGACGGCGTCGAAGTCGACGCCGACGCCTGGCACCGCGTTCATCGCGCCGAGCATGTCGGCGAAGGTGTCCTGGCCGCCCGCCCTGACCTGCGCGATCGCCTCGTCCCGCGTCGTCCCCGGCGGGAAGGGCAGGTTCTTGCCGACGACGCCGTCGAAGATCAGGTTGGTGGCCTTGCCGAGGATGTACGGGCCGAGGGTGTTCAGCACCACGGACACGATCACCAGCGTCACGATCGTGCCGACCAGCACCCGGTGCGGACGCAGCCGCCCGAGCAGCCGCTTCAGCGACGGCTTGAACGACTTCGCCTTGGTCTCCGGCGCCCCCGGCACCGCCATCGGCCTGGTCACAATGCCTCCTGTGTCCTGCGGGACACCCGCACCCGGTCGGCGCGGCGAGCGCGTGCGCGATTGTTACTCACCGAGCCTCCTGGGCGGAGAGCTGGCTCTCCACGATCTCGCGGTACTCCGCGCAATCCCGGAGCAGCTCCTCGTGCGTGCCGATGCCAGCCATCTCGCCGTCCTCCAGCACCACGATCTGGTCGGCGTCCCTGATCGTCGTCACCCGCTGGGCGACGATCACCACCGCGGCCCGCGCGGTCTCCGGGCGCAGCGCCGCCCGCAGCCGAGCGTCGGTGGCGACGTCGAGCGCGGAGAAGGAATCGTCGAAGAGATAGATCGCCGGCTTGCGCACCAGCGCCCGCGCGATGGCGAGCCGCTGCCGCTGCCCGCCGGAGACGGTGGTGCCGCCCTGCGCGATCGGCGTCTGCAGCCCCTGCGGCATCTCCCGCACGAAGTCGGCGGCCTGCGCCACCTCGAGGGCGTGCCAGAGCTCGTCCTCGGTGGCGTCCGGCTTGCCGTAGCGCAGGTTCTCCGCGACGGTGCCGGTGAACAGGTACGCCTTCTGCGGCACCAGCCCGATCTGCTCGCGCAGCACCGCCGGGTCCAGCTCCCGCACGTCGGTGCCGCCGACCCGCACCGCGCCGTCGGTCACGTCGATGAGCCGCGGAATCAGGTTGACCAGCGTGGTCTTGCCAGCGCCGGTCGAGCCGACGACGGCGGTGGTCGTGCCCGGCGCCACCAGGAACCGCACCCGGCAGAGCACCGGCTTCTCCGCGCCGGGGAAGGCGAACTCGGCGTCGCGCAGCTCGATGGTGGCCGGGTCGCCGCGGAAGGGAAGGGCGGTCGCGGGCGCGGTCACCGTGGACTCGGTCGCCAGCACCGCCCCGATGCGGTCGGCCGAGACCGCGGCGCGCGGCGCCATCATGGCCAGGAACGAGGCCATCATCACGGCCATCAGGATCTGCATGATGTAGGAGAGCAGCGCGGTCAGCGAGCCGATCTGCATGGCGCCGGACTCCACCGCGTGCCCGCCGAACCAGATCACCCCAACCGCGGTCACATTGCTGATCAGCATGACCGTCGGGAACATCAGCGCCATCAGCCGCCCTACCCGCAGCGAGGCCGCGGTGAGCAGGTCGTTGGCGACCTCGAAGCGCGCGGTCTCCTGCCGCTCCCGGACGAAGGCGCGGACCACCCTGATCCCGGTGATCTGCTCGCGCAGCACCCGGTTCACCCCGTCGATGCGCTCTTGCATCTGCCGGAACCCGGGGACCATGAAGGCCACGATCACGCCCATCGAGATGCCGAGCGCGGGCACCGCGATGAGCAGCAGCCAGGAGAGCCCGAGATCCTCGCGCAGCGCCATGATGATGCCGCCGACGCACATGATCGGCGCCATCACCAGGATGGTCGCCGACATCACGATCAGCAGCTGCACCTGCTGCACGTCGTTGGTGTTCCTGGTGATCAGCGAGGGCGCGCCGAACTGCCCCACCTCGCGCGCGCTGAAGGTGCCGACCCGGTGCAGCAGCGCGCCGCGCATGTCCCGGCCCGCGCCCATGGCGGCCTGCGCGGCGAAGTACACCGAGACCGCGGAGGCCACGATCTGCACGCCGGAGACCGCGAGCATCCACAGCCCGGTGGTCCAGATGTAGCCGATATCGCCCTTGGTGACGCCGTCGTCGATCAGATCCGCGTTCAGGCTCGGCAGGTAGAGCATGGCGATGACCGAGATCAGCTGGAGCACCACCACCGCGGCGAGCTGCCTGCGGTAGGGGTGGAGACGGGCGCGAAGCAGTCCGATCAACATGATGTTGTGGAGGCTACCGGGTGTCCGGTACGGCGTCGCCGGCTTTTCAGCGCCGCGCCCACGCCCCGGGATCAGCTGTCAGCGAAACCACGAAGCCGGGCAGGTCGTCGGCGGCGATATCGGCGATCGAGACGTTCTCCAGTACCGCTCTGATGTTGACCCGCAGCGCGATCCACACCTGCTGCAGCGCCTCGGCCGCGCCGGTGTATTTCACGTTCTCCGGCCGCTGCCCGCGCACCGAGGCGAGCGGGCTCTCCACCGCGCGGATCACGTCGGCCACCGAGATCTCGGTGGCCGGGCGGGCCAGCCGGTACCCGCCGTCCGGGCCGCGCCTGCTGGTCACCAGGTCGCCGCGGCGCAGCTCGCCGAGGACCGTCTCCAGCACCTTGGGCGGGATCTGCTGGGCGGTGGCGATGGCATCCGCCTTCACCGAGCCCGCGGCCGGGTCGCGGGCGATCTCGAGCAGCGTTCGTACCGCGTAGTCGACCCTCGCGGTGATGTGCACGGCTGGCTCCTGGCTTCGGCGATCGTCGGGTTCGCCGGAGAATCTACGCGGTGCGCGGGGCGAATCCGCCCGCGCCGGAACGGCTCACCGGTCCGCGAAGCCGTCGAGCACGGTCACGGCGCAGTCCAGCAGGATGCCCTCCACCAGCTCATCCGGGGCACCGGGCGCGTACTCGGTGCTCACCAGCGCCACCGTGATCACCTCGAGCGCCGCGACGGCGCGCAGTTTGGACTCGTCGGTCGGCACCGGCCCGGCCAGCCACCCCCGGAGCTGCTCGGTGCTGTCGACCCAGTCCGGGTAGCGGTCGTTGAGCGCGTTGATGATGGCGACGGTGTCGCGCAGCAGCAGCGCGCCCGCGTGCCGGTGCCGGACTATGCCGCGCAGGTAGTCGCGGAGCACGGTGCGCACGCTCGCCCCCGACCACCTGATGCCGTCGACCTCGGCGGCCATCGAGCGCATGTGCTCGATGATCGGGTCGATGATCGCCCCTAGCAGATCCTGTTTCGAGGCGTAGTGATAGTAGAGGGAGGCCTTGGTGATTCCCACCACATCGGCCACCTCGCGCAGGCTCGTCTGCTCGAAACCCTTGGCCCGGAAGAGCTCGAGCGCGGCATCGCGAATCGCGTCCTTGGTGCTGCTACCTGCGCTGACGGTGGTGCCCGTGCTTCGGCTCTGCATCTGTTCGGTCCTTTCCCGGCTGGGTACACGGTGCACGTACCCCGCGCCGACGGTGTTGTCGCACCCGCCGACCGGCGGTTAGTCTACCTACCGCACGGTAGGCAGAGAGCGTTTTGTGGAGGCGGGGCCCGTGGCGGCCCCGCGGGTGCTGTCTACACCGGTGCCCTACACACCGCTCGACTCAGCGCGCCCAGTCATCGTCAGGAGATACCCTCGTGTCCGTACTTCTCTACCGGTGGGGAAAGTTCGCTTTCCGCCGTAAATGGATAGTGCTCCCGGTCTGGCTCATCCTGCTCGTCCTGCTCGGCGGCATCGGCGGTGCGCTGAGCAAGCCGATGACCGACGACTTCAGCCTGCCCGGCCTGCCGTCGGAGCGGGCCACCGAGATCCTGGACAAGCACTTCCCCGGCGCCTCGGCCGCCTTCGACTTCGAGGCCGTCACCGGCACCTACGTGATCGGCGCGCCGGAGGGGCAGAAGCTCACCGACCCGGCGAACCGGGCCGCGGTGGAGGCGTTCATCGCCAGGCTGGGCGAGCTCGGCATCGTCGACAAGGCCAAGCCGCTGGTCGACCCGATCGCCGCCGCCGAGCAGCTGGGCTGCCTCACCGACCGCAACCCGTCGACCTGCAGCTCGGCGCCGCTGAACGTGCTCAACCAGGCGAATCCCGACTCGGTGGCGATCCTGAACGTGCCCTTCGGCATCGCCAAGTTCTCCGACATCACCCCCGAGGACCGCTCCGCCGCGTACGACGTCGCGGGCGATGCGCGGGCGGCCGGGCTGGCCGTCGAGCTGAGCGGCTCCATCGCGCAGGAGCCGGAGATGCCGAGCGGCAAGTCCGAGCTGATCGGCATGGCGGTGGCGCTGGTGGTCATGATCGTGGCCTTCGGCGCCATCGTGGCGGCCTTCGTCCCGATCCTCACCGCGCTGGTCGGGCTGGGCGCCGCGACCTCGCTGATCATGGTCGGCACCAACTTCATCAACATGCCGACCTTCACCGTCTTCCTGGCCTCGATGATCGGCATCGCGCTCTCCATCGACTACGCGCTCTTCATCGTCTCCCGCTACAAACACGAGATCGGCGTGCAGGATTCGCCGGAGGAGGCGGCCGGGACCGCGCTCGGCACCGCGGGCTCCGCGGTGGTCTTCGCCGGGCTCACCGTGCTCATCGCACTGGCCGGGCTGAGCATCGTCGGCGTGCGGTTCCTGACCTTCATGGGCCTCGGCGGCGCCATCGCCGCCGCCTTCGCCGTGCTCACCGCCATCACCCTGATGCCCGCGCTGCTCGGCGCCTTCGGCCGCTTCCTCTTCAAGCCGAAGATCCCGTTCGTCGCCAAGCACGACACCGAGGACGAGTCGGTGGTCACCATCGGCACCAGGATCGCCCGGGTGATCGCCAAGGCGCCCGCGGTCACGCTGCTGCTCAGCATCGTGCTGCTCGGCGCGCTGGCCGCCCCCGCGGCCGGGCTGCAGCTCGGGCTGCCCGGCGAGGACAGCATGCCGCGCGACACCACCGTGCGGAAGGCCTACGAGCTGCGCACCGAGGGGTTCGGCGAGGGCAGCAACGGCATCCTGAACGTCGCCGTCGACCTGGAGAACGTCCCGGCCGAGCGGCGCGGTGCCGCGCTGGCCGCGCTGCAGGAGCGGCTCGGCTCGTACGAGGGCATGGACTACGTGACCTCGCCGCAGCGCAGCGAGGACGGGCTCGGCGCGCTGATCGACGGCGTCCCGAAGGCGGGCCCGAACGACCAGGCCACCAAGGACCTGGTCGCCGAGGCCAGGAACGCCGAGGCGGAGCTGCAGAGCGAGTTCGGCATGGAGTACGGCATCACCGGCTCCACCGCCATCTACGCCGACATCGACCACGTACTGCTCAGCAAGATCGCGCCGTACCTGGCGATCGTCGCGAGCGCCGCCTTCGTCCTGCTGATCCTGGTGTTCCGCTCGATCCTGGTACCGCTCACCGCGGCGCTCGGCTTCCTGCTCTCCATGGCGGCCACCTTCGGCGCCACGGTGCTGATCTTCCAGGAGGGCGCGCTCGGGCTGATCGAGGATCCGGGGCCGATCGTCAGCTTCCTGCCGATCATGCTCATCGGCCTGGTCTTCGGCCTGGCCATGGACTACCAGGTCTTCCTGGTGACCCGGATGCGCGAGGAGTACGTGCACGGCAAGTCGCCGGTGGAGGCCATGATCAGCGGGTACCACCACGGCGCCAGGGTGGTGGTGGCCGCGGCGATCATCATGATCTCGGTCTTCGGCTCCTTCATGCTGGAGTCGAACGCGGTGGTGAAGTCCATGGGCTTCGCGCTGGCGGCGGGCGTGCTGTTCGACGCCTTCGTGGTCCGGATGATCGTGATCCCGTCGCTGCTCGCCCTGCTCGGCAAGTGGGCCTGGTGGATGCCCGCCTGGCTGGACCGGATCCTGCCGGACATCGACGTCGAGGGCGCCAAGCTCTCGGCGCTGCGCGAGCAGCGCGCCGCGGCGGAGAACAAGGAACCGGCCCCGGTCTCCTGACCGCACCGGCCCGCGGCGGCCCCGCACCCGTTCCCGGGTG